>JASHPR010000052.1 GCA_030038015.1 Streptosporangiaceae bacterium | reverse complement strand
TTCAAGCGATTCCGCGGCAAGTACGCCAAAGCGATGGCCTGGCTGCAAAAGGTATACCAATACAAGCCCGGACTGTTCGCCCACTGGCGGCTCGTCGCATTCACCGCAGGCCGGACTGTGGGGGCCGGATGACGGGAGACCGTCACGTCCGGTCCTGAGAGCGGCGGGGGGTGAGACTCCCCCCGCCGACTCACCCTGCGGGTGGTGTTTGGGAGATCGCATGCCGAGGCGCGCAGATCAGGTCGTTCGGGGAGCCTGACCCGCTCGGTCATGCCGATGTGAGTAAATGGCGGGTACACAGCCGAAGCGTATATTCATGCGCTCATCGAAATGTTCATCCAGCAAAGGCTTCTTGGCTGATCACGGTCCAGCATGGCATCCGGGCGCGCTAAACGCCGAATCGGAGCGCCTGTGAATTCTCCAGTTCACCGGGGCTCACCATCGCAGAACGGCCAGTTCGGGCGGTCGGCGTTGCCTCCCACTGGATGCTTCATTGATGAACAGGCCGAGATCGAAGTCGGGATGGGTTCCGCCGAGCCGGGGGAAGGTGGCGATGGCTCCCGGGTGTCATGGTTGTTCCGCCAAGTCGTGGTGACGCAGTTCACAGCGATTGCTTGCCGCGACGCGGAGCCGGTGGATGAACTGACCTCGCTCCTGGGCCCGTCGGGGTGGTTGCGGTTCATGACCATTGCGCAACCTTCCTCGGCGTGCGTCGCACGCCGACGCAAATCTCCTGCCGAAGACAGGACGCACCACTGCAGGTTCTCGGCTTGCAAGTCTTCACGAACGCCACGCCCTACCCGGGAACGCTGGCTGGGGGGTGGAGCTTGACGCGGAGGGGTTCGGCGTCGGGGTGGTGCAGGTCGTCGAGGATGGCCAGGGCCTGGGTCCAGGCCTGGCGGGCGGCGAGCAGGTTGCCGTCGGCGTGGTGGGCGTCGCCGACGTAGGAGAGCGTCTGGGCTTTGCGCCAGCGGTCGCCCAGTTCCTCGAGCAGTTCGACCGCGCGGCGGTAGCAGTCGGCGGCGTCGGCGTGGCGGCCTAGGTGCTGGTGGACGTAGGCCAGGCTGTCGAGCATGACTGGCTGCATGTGCTTGTGGCCGAGCTGCTGGGCGAGGGCGACGGCCCGCTGGCAATAGCTCAGCGCCCGCCGGTGGCGGCCGAGCTGGGCCAGATACCAGCCGACCTGGTTGAGCGCTTCGGCCAGCAGTGGCTGTGCCTGCGGGCCGACGATCTGGGCCAGCCGCAGGCCTTGCCGGCTGCGGGCGAGCGCGTCACCATAGCGTCCCTGGTATTCCAGCGCCCGGGCGGCGTAGAGGTGGACGCGGGCCTGGCCGTGGACGTCGCCGGCGCCCTGGCGCAGTTGCAGCGCGGTGGCCAGGTGGCTGAGGGCCTGCGCGGGGTGACCGGCCTGGATCTGGGCGTTGGCGATGCCGCAGTGGGCGAGGGTCTGGGCGTGTGAGTCTTTGAGGCGGCAGGCGGCTGCCAGGGCGGTGTGCTGGGTGCGGGCCCAGTCCTGCCATTGGCTGCGGCGGTAGAAGAAGGTTTCCAGGCAGAAGGCGAGCTGCCAGGCGTGAGCGTCGAAGCCGTGGCCGGCGGCCAGGGTGATGGCGGCGAGCAGCCCGCGGTGCTCGGCGTCCAGCCAGGCCAGGGCCTGGTCGTGGCTGGCCAGGTGCTCCGGGGTTACCCCGGGCCGGGGCGCGGCGAGGGTTACGGGTCGGCGCAGCGGGTGGAGCAGGTGGTCAGCGGCGGCGGCGGTGTGCAGGTAGTAATCGAGCAGGCGGCCCTGGGCCGCGCGGCGGGCCGGGCCGGATCCGGTCGCGGCGTGCTCGATGGCGTAGGCGCGCAGCAGGTCATGGCAGCCGAACCGGCCCGGGGCCTGTTCGGTGAGCAGGTGCGCGCGGGCCAGCTCGTCCAGCAGCCGCCGGGCCTGTGCTGGTGTGGTGCGGGCCAGGCTGGCCGCGGCGCTGGTGGTGAGGTCGGGGCCGGGGTGCAGGCCGAGCAGCCGGAACAGCCGGGCCGCCGGCTGGCTCAGGTTCTGGTAGGACCAGGAGAACACGGCCCGGATCGCGGTGCGGCCATCGCCGGCGGTGTCGAGCAGGTCCAGGCGTTGCTGCTGGCCGGCCAGCTCACGTACCAGCTCGGCCAGCGGGACCGCCGGGCGGGCGGCCGCCAGCTCGGCGGCGATCCGCAGCGCCAGCGGCAGCCGGGCGCACTGAGCCGCCAGCGCCGTCACCGCCTTCAGATCGGCGTCGGCCCGGCTGCCGATCAGCGAGCGCAGCAAGCCGACCGCGTTCGCCTGCGGCAGCAGGTCCAGCTCCAGGCGCTCGGCGCCGTCCCGGGCGATCAGGCCGGCCAGCGCATCCCGGCTGGTTACCACGGCCAGGCAGCCCGGGGCGCCGGGCAGCAGCGGCCGAACTTGCTCCACATCGCGAGCGTTGTCCAAGACCACCAGCACCTGCCGCCCGGCCAGCAGGCTGCGGTACCGGGCAGCGCGCTCGTCGAGCCCGGCTGGGATGTCCTGGCCCGGCACTCCCAGCGCACGCAAGAACCCAGCCAGCGCGTCCTGGGCGGGCGCCGGCGGGCCGGGATCGTAGCCGCGCAGGTTCACATACAGCTGCCCCCCCGGGAACTGCCCGGCGACCTGATGCGCCCAGTGCATCGCAAGCGCCGTCTTCCCGACCCCCGCGGTCCCGCTGATCGCCGAGATCACCACCGTCGCCGGTGCGGTACCAACCCCGCTCAGGATATGGGAGAGCGCCGCCAGCTCGTTCTCGCGGCCGACAAACTGCCGCACCGCGCCGGGCAGCTGCCGGGGCACGAGCCCGCCGGCCACCAGAAGCGGCCGGTCCTCCGGCGCTGCCGCGACCGAACCGGCCGAGTCGCGGGCCAGCCTGCGGACAGCGGATGCTACAAATTGCTCTCGCGCCGCGCCGCACAACCCTAGCGCGTCGGCCAGGCGATGCACCGAGTCTGAATGCGGCCACCGGGTGCGGCCGCGCTCCAGGTTGCTGATCGCGCGGGTGGTCAGGTCGGCCCGCGCCGCCAGTTCCTCCTGCGACAGCCTGGCCGACAGGCGGCAGGCAAGCAGGCGCGTTGCGAACGCCGTGATGTCATCAGCCATTCCCTGCAGCCTCTGGCTAGGAGACTGGGTGAATCACCAGGATGACCCGTTTCCCGCATCAATCGCAACACTATCTGGTCTGGTGCGGCGACATTCCTCTGCCAGATGACCGTCCGGCATGGCTGCGACTGCTCGGGCCAACGACGGCGCCCCGCGCGCTGAGTGCCGGGTCGGCGATCTCGCCGACCTTGTCAAGCCGGGCGGTCGTCGCTGGTCGTCGGCCAGCCGGGGCGTCCTCGAATCAGTGAACTTGCGACGCGCGGTGTCAGGATGCCCCTTTCCCGGTTACGCGAGCGGACCCATCCCGAGGTTGGTCACGGTCCAGCTCCCGTTCCACTCTGCCAGCCACAGATCATGCGCCGAGCCACTGCCAATCCAATAGACGTAAGAATTCCCGTCCGGGGAGTCGGAGATTGTTGGCGCGGATCCGAGGGTTCCGGAAATCGTCAGGTCGGATACGGGGGTATAACTGCCGTTCGTGTAATGCCCAATCCACAAGTAATGATCGGCTCCGCTGCCCTGCCAGACGAGATCGTAAGCATCCATCTGCGTGTTAGTTACGTAGCCTGAGGCGCTAGGGGGGGAGCCGAGTCCGCCCGCGTAGGTGTCCTCAGTCGGCCCCGTTACGTTGCCGCTGACGACGTTCCATTGCTCGGACCACAGGCCGCCGTCGGTGCCCTGCCATGCTATTACCGCGAGATCATTGCAAGTGTTGAATCCGGCTATATTGCATTCCTCGGTCGTACTTGTGACTGACGGTGATGACCCGATAATGCCGGCATAGCTGTCGAGGTTAGGGCCGAGGTAGTCGGAGTCGGCCGTCGGATTATCAGTGGTCGAGAAGGCGTACCACATCTCCGTGCTTGAGGTGTCATTGGTGCACGCGTCACCCGAACCGCTATCCCCGATCCCCTGCCAGAAGATGACGATCTTCAGTCCGTCCTCCGTGGCGAGAGCGGCCGCGCCGGGTTGTGAGCACATATCCTGCGCCACGCCACCCAGATTGACCGGACCATACCATTTCCCTTCCCAGTAGGCCAGGTACAAGTCACCGTTAGTTCCCTGCCAGTAGACGTACTGGGCATTGAACGGTTCCCCGCCAGGCCCTGCGAAGACCTGATTGGACACGGCAACGGTCGGCTCCGAGCCAAGTGGCCCCATGCCGAGGTTGAGCGGCCCATTCCATTGGCCGGTATATACGTTATAGTATGCTTCCCAGAGATTGTTATTGCCGGTGGCCCCCCTCCAGAAAACGTACTGGTTGTTGTACTCATCTGAAGCCGCAGAAGGCCCCCGGGCGTTGCCGCTGGTCGCCGCCAGGGCTGGCGGTGCCGCGGCCGCGCCGACGCCCACGACCGCAGTTGTTGCCACGAACGCTAGGCCGAGCAGTAGCGCGGCACTGATCCGGGTAAGCCGACTGATCCACCTGCCAATGCGCATCACTAGCTCCTGACGTGGCTCCTGGTGCAGCGTCACCTGGCCTTTGCCAGACGGTAGGCAGAGTGTGACACCACGGGGCCTCGGGAAACAGGAATTTTCCCCGGAAGTCTTAGCAGAACAATGCGTACCGGCCAGGGGCCTGCGCGAGTGGTATCGCTTAAGCACGCGCTCAGGCGCTGCCCAGCTGACCCGCGACAGTAGCCCGCCAGCCGCCCATAACGAACGACTACACGTGCGTGTTCTCACCTCGGACAGGTGACGCAGCGTGGCCAGCGTCGCCGGGGATCATGGGTGGCAGTTCGGCGGTACTGATGGCCAGGAGGAATCTTGAGCCACACTGTCGCCATGACCGACCGCTACGCCGACGGGACCTACCGATGGTGGCATCTGTCTCGGCCGTCGCCGGAACTGCTCGCGGCGCTGGGCGATGGCTGGCTGCCGCCACGCGGGCGGGCGCTTGACGTCGGTTGCGGGCTGGGCGTGGAGGCGGACGATCTGGCCGCGTCCGGCTGGCAGGTGGCTGGGATCGACGTGTCGCAGGTGGCCCTGGCCCGGGCGGCGGCTGGAGGCGACGGCGCGGCGTTCATGCGCGCGGACGTCCGCCGGCTTCGTTTCAGCGGCACTGCTTTGACGCTGCGCTGGACCGCGGGTGCTTTCACTACCTGGCCCCGCAGGACCGGCTGCGGTACGCCGATGAACTGCGCCGCGTTTTGCGGCCCGGTGCCAGGCTGCTGCTGCGGGCTAGCCTCCGCGCGGCTGGCGTGCGTAACGACATCGACGAAGCGGTCATCGGTACACGTTCGCGGCCTGGCAGATCGAGCACATGCAGCGGGCCGCCGTACCGAGCGACACCCGCATGCTCGAGGTGATCCTCGCCCGCCTGTCAAACTACAAGTCCGCCGTGACGCGAGATCGGCCTGATCTGCGCACCTCAGTCTGAGGGCACCAAGCGTCGCGCAATCGCCCCGAACGGCGGCTCGGCGAGCGGTTATCACACTCTCCGCACCGTTGACGATCCTGGCACCGTTGACGATCCTGACCGCGACCGAGCGCGCAGGCGGCCAGACAGTATGTTTATGCATCGCCGACGACGGGCTTGAATGCCCGCATCTGCCGCATAGAGCGCGGAACGTCGAGCGTGTCATCGTAGCCGCTTCGCGACCGGGCGTACACCGGGCAAGACCCGCCGACGCCCGACGGTCCCCTCCGGCATGCCGGTCGCAACGGTCGGCCAGAGGTCGACCTCGATTTCAGCGTCACTCTGAGTGACGCGGCGGGACAGCGCGAGCGCTCGCCGAGCCGCCGATATGGGCGTCGCCCCTCGCCGACACGGCGGCGGCGCATTCCGCGCCGAATTGTCGATCTGTGCTGCGGGAGCCGGCGCGCCATGCCGTCAACAGGCGTCGTGGGTGACAGCGGACCTTCGTGTGCGCCGCAGGTCCGGGACGCGGAAAGCCCGCAGGGGCCGGGAACGCGGAAGCCGGGGAGGACCGCCGCGGGTAGGTCAGCGGATCACGTAGTCGGCGCGGCGAGCCCGCCTGGTGCGCGCCCAGTACTCGAAGCTGAACCCAGGCCACAGCGCGCGGTTGACGCCCTTGTCATCGAGGTACCAGCTCTTACAGCCGCCCTGGCTCCAGACGGCATGGCGCAGGCGGCGCTGAATCCCGTCGTTGAAGCGGCGCAGCGCCGGCGCCCTGACCTCGATCGTCTCCGCCTTATCCTTGGCCAGCAGCCGCAGGCAGCTCATCACATGCTGGACCTGGCTTTCGATCATGAAGACGACCGAGTTGTGCCCGACAGCCGTGTTCGGGCCTAGCAGCAAGAAGAAATTCGGGAACCGGGGGACGGTGATGCCGTGATAGGCCTCGACACCGCCGCGCCACACGTCTTGGAGCTTGACGCCATCGCGCCCGGACACGTTCAGTTCCGTGATCGCCTCGACGGTCTTGAAACCGGTGCCGTAGATGATCACATCGACATCGTAGGCGCTGCCGTCAGCGCTGACCAGGCCGGTTTCGGTGATCTCGGCGATGGGGTCCGTCACGAGGTCAACGTTCGGCCTGGTCAGAGCAGGATAGTAATCGGAGGACAGCAAGAGCCGCTTACAGCCGACCATATAGTCAGGCGTCACCTTCGCGCGCAGCCCAGGGTCGTCGATCTGGCGCTCGATATGGCGCTCGGCCATCCGCTGCAACGGTGCCATCAACCTGGGGTGCACCGCGAATCCGACCCCGCGGCTCTCGAGCATCCAGTAGATCCCGTCGCGGAACGCCCGCATCGTCGGCGGCGCGGCGCGGAACATGGCGCGAACCGCGGGTGGGATCTCGAAGTCAGGCCTGGGATTGAGCCACGGCGGCGTCCGCTGGAACACGTAGACCTGCCCGGCCTGCTTGGCGATCTGCGGAACGAACTGGATCGCCGACGCGCCCGTTCCGATGACCGCGACCCGCTTGCCGGAAAGGTCGCAGGAGTGGTCCCACTGCGCCGAGTGGAACGCCGGGCCGGCGAACCTGTCGGCACCCGGAATCTCGGCAATTGAGGGCACGTGCAGCCCGCCGCTGCCTGACACGACCGCGCGGGTCGTGTACTCCTCACCCGATGTGGTCGCGACATGCCACCGCCTGACGTCGTCAACCCACTCGATGCGCTCCACCTCGCGGCCGTAGCGGATGTGCGCTGCGACGCTGTATTTGTCCGCGCACCGTCGCAGGTACGCCCAGATCTCCTCCTGCGGCGCGAACATCCTGGACCAGTCAGGGTTAAGCTCGAAGGAGAACGAATACATGTGCGATGGCACGTCGCAGGCACAGCCGGGGTACTGGTTGTCCCGCCAGGTCCCGCCGAGATCGTGATTCTTCTCCAGGATCACGAAGTTGTGGTGGCCTGCCTGTTTCAGGCGGATCGCCATGCAGAGACCGGAGAATCCGGACCCGATGATGACGATCGCCGGATTGTTGCCTGCACGGCTCATGCTCATGCCTCCTTGGTGGTCGCCGGGATGGTCGATGCCAGCCGATCGGGACGCGTCGCTCATCGGCACGTGACCGCAGCCCGGCAGGTCAAAGTGGTATGCACCGATGCGGGACAGCGGGCGCGCTCACGACGGGTGCGCTCATGATCGCTCGCTCCATCGGGGCAGCGGATGACGCCTCGTGGGCAGACGACGTCCCGTGAGCGGATGCGGTCCGCGCCGCGGTGTCGGCCGCGCCACCCGGCCCGACAGGGTCGGCGTTGGCGCCGCTCGCCAGCCAGCGCGACTCGATCTCCGGCATGTCACGGGCGGCGATTCTGGTGAACCACGGCAAGAGTCCCCTGATCAGTTGTGTCGGTGGCAGCCAGCGCTGCCCGTACACGTGCGGCGCGCGCCTGGCGATCCCACGCACGAGGGCGTCGGCCGCAGGACCGAGCGGATTGGTGCGGCGAGCCAGGAATGGCATGTCCCCACGCATCTCCCGGAGCGCCGCGTTCTCATCCGCGCCGCGCACCATGTCGGTGTCGGTCCAACTCAGATAGGCGACGCCGACCCGTACCCCGTGGTGCGCCACCTCCGCCCGCACGGAATGGGCGAACGCCTCGACGCCTGCCTTGCTCGCGCAGTAGGCCGCCATCATCGGGGACGGGGCGAGCGCGGCGAGCGACGCCACCTGCAGGAAGTAACCCTTGCTTTCCGCCAGGTCCGGCAAGAATGCGCGGGCGGTGGCCACGCTGCCGAGCAGGTTGACCTCGATGACTCGGGTGAAGGAGCCAGCATCGGAGTGCATGAACGGGCCGCCAGCCGCGATCCCGGCGTTGGCGACGACGACGTCGATCCGCCCAAAGGCGTCGCGCACACCGGCGGCAACGTCGGCGAGCGCGCGCTCGTCGGTCACGTCAACTTCCCACCAGCGGGACCGCGATCCGCATGAGGCGGCGACGCGGGCGAGCTCATCCGGTTCGAGGCCGAGCAGGGCGACCCGGGCGCCACGGGCGGCCAGCCGCTTGGCGACGAGCGCGCCGAGGCCCCGCGCTGCGCCGGTGACCACGACGACCTGGCCCGCAAGCTCCCTGGCTCGTCCCATGCCGTCGCGTCCTTACACTGCATTTCAAATCACGCCAGTAATTACTGGCATTGTCCAATGGTACCAGGATGGCCCGAGAATGTAAGGGCCTGCTGACACGACTCTGGCTGTGATGTGCGCGAAGACCGTTGCCAGGCAGGCCAGCGCCGAGATCCTGCGCGACGGGCCGCCGCGTACCGGAGTCACTCCTCGGTCGGCTCGGTCCCCCGGGCGCGCGGCACCTGTGACGCGCCCGATGCGGCAGAATCGCCTGGTCCTGGGGGGTGATCGGCTGCCGCGAGCAGCCGGATGAACTCGCTGTAGGTGGCGCGGGCGCGCCTGTCCATGGCCCGGGCGAACTCGGCGTCGATCACGATACGCGCGATCGGGCGCAGCCGTTCGACGGTTTCTGTCAGGCGCGCGACCTCACGAGGCGGTGGCGGGCCGCCAGTGCAATCGACGACATGGCTGGTGACGAGCTCGACGAACAAGGACGCCAACCTGTCGAGGCCGATCTGCAGCTCACGGCCCGCGTCGAGGATTGCCCGCAGCGGGATGCCCTCGCGCACCAGGATCGTGGTGATGTCGAGCAGCCTGCGGCTGACGTGGGCGACGCGACCACCATGAACCTCGATGTACCCGAGCCGGACGGCTTCATCGAGTTCTTCTGCCGTGACCTGGCCGCCGAGCAGCCCGGAGATGGCATCCACGGTCACGGGCACCGGCACCTCGTCCGACCACGGGGCGGTCATCGCCCGCTTGAAGCCGAGGAGTTCGGCCAGATCGAAACCCTGTTCCCAGGCCGAAAGCAACTCACCGGTCCCGCCGAGGGTATGGCCGCGGTCGAGCAACTGGCCGATGACCCGCAGCCGGCTCAGGTGAGCCTGCGAGTACCAGGCGATCCTGCCCTCACGCCGGGGCGGCGGCAGGAGCTTGCGCTCCTGGTAGTAACGCAGCGTGCGGACCGTGATCCGAGCGGCACGTGCGAGTTCTCCGATGCGGTACTCACGGCTGCCAGCCGTGCCGTCGACGGAGTCGGCCGCCCGCCCGTCGGCGGCACCGCCCGTCCGCCCAGCCACGCCGCCCTCGGCGCCCTTGGCGCGCTCGTCCGCCGCTCCGACCGCCGACATGTCGGCGATAGCAGCCGCCGAGACGCCCGCGGAACCGGCTGCTGGGCCGGCAATCGGGCCGTAGGCGTTCCTCACATGCGCCAGCATAGGCACACAGGCTGGTCCCGCGTGCGGCACGCCCGCCGAGGTCATTGGCCAGATCGCGTCCGGCGCCCGGCCACCAGAGCGAACACCGGGCCGCGCAGCACCGCTGCGCCACAGCGGCCACCAGGCTCGACAGCCCAGTGCCGTCGAGCGCCAGCAACGCTCCTGACCCGCCGCCGGTCGTCACCATTCCGGCCGGACCTGACCGCCACTCGATTCCGAAGGCCCAGCGAAAGGCTCGCTATGCCGCGATAAGGTACGTCCGCACCAGCGAACGGGAACCGGGACTTAGCGCACCAGGCCGTGACAGCCTTGACCTGGGACGGGCGGAGGCACCCGGTCACGTCAACCGTTGCGCGGCGGACGGTGGGATCATGCCCGCTTCGTCTCGTCGGGCGGCCCTCTGGAGGCCAGCTCGTCACGGTACGTAGTTGCTCTGCGATGAAGAGGCCAACGTCGGAACGCTGGCTGACCGAGGACAACTGGGCCAACTTCCGGGCCTGGGCAAGCCACCCCGACGCCGACCACGTTATCGCGAAGCTGGAAGCGGACGGCCCGCTCGCACCAGGCCTCAACTGGGTACCGCGCCAACCTCGCCCCAATCCTGGGTAGGGCCACCAATGCAGCCCCCGCTGGTTCAGGCCCCCGCCATGGGCATCTGGAGCACGGGGGACTTCACCCTCACCAAAGTGCAGATGACCGACTCCGCCGAGAACATCGCCGGCCCATGGCGATACGAGCGGCTGGACGGCCCGGGTCACTGGATGCAGCTGGACGCACCAGACCAGGTGAATGCACTGCTGCTCGACTTCCTGCCTCGCTTACCTGTGACACTTCGTGATCACGGAGATGTGAGGGCTCGTCGCCCATGCTGACAGGCTCGGGCGGTGAATGGTGGCGGCATCGCCGCCGTGACCAGTTCAGCCGGCCGCTACGCCATGGATCCTGGCGCGATGCCCGAGCAGGCGCAGAACTGGACAATCTGTACGCAGGTGTGCGCCTCGCCGACACATGAGTCGGCCGTTCCTATTCGGCGTTCGGTTGCTATTTGCGCGGGCGGCGGCGTCCGTCTCTCGTCACCTACTGTGAGGGGTCAAGGTCCGGGTTGACGGCGCAAGCGGAGACCCTGGTGGCTTGTCCGCGGGTCGGCATGGCGGCGTGGAGGCCTCCTGGACGCTGCCGGTGCTGCTGTCTCGCGCGGCGGAAGGCGAGCCTGATGGCCGTCCTCCTGGGCCATAACACAGCCGTGGCGGCCGCGATCAACCGCCGGATACCTCCGCGTGACCCGCCGGGAACTGGCCCCCGCGGCCTGGTGAACTTCTCCGCATATCCGCCGCAAACCAGCCGCCTGGTCCCGGCGCACGGGACTGGCCGGGCCGCTGACCTGCCGCGATCTGGGCTGCGCCCGGCGCACAGGCACGGCCAGCGGTGTTGCGGACCGCTCCCAAACACGACTCAGCTCAGCGCTCATACCGGGTCTGACCTGGGCTTTTACGTGGCAGGTGTTGGGTTCGAACCAACGTAGGCTGAGCCGACGGTTTTACAGACCGCTCC
>JASHPR010000610.1 GCA_030038015.1 Streptosporangiaceae bacterium | reverse complement strand
GGCTTCGCCCGCGATGCGCAGCGCCGACCGTTGCCGGAGCGCCCTGACCAGGTCCAGTGCCAGCAGCGGGGCCACAATGAAGAGGTTCGGCAACGAGAAGACACAGGTCAGGCCCAGCGCTATGTACAGGCCGACCAGCCGTGCCCGGCTCCAGGTGGCTCGCTGCATGGCCAGGTACAGCCCAAGGGTGGCGACCGCGAACAGCGCCTCGTACGAGTAGGACTTCAGCTGCAGCCCGTAGTTGACGATCCAGAGGTTGACCAGCAGCAGCGCAGCCACGCAGAAGCTCGCCGCGGGACCGAGCCAGCGCCGGGCTAGGACATGGGTGGCCACGCCCAGCACGGGCAGGACGGCGAACATCGGGGCGCGGAGTCCCGCCTCGGTGTTGCCGAGCACGAGGCGCGCCGCCGTCTCGACGCCGACCCAGCCAAGCGAGAGGGGGGCGGCGGCCGTACTCAGGTGGGCGAGGAACGCGCCGCCCTGCGCGATCTCGTACGCCCGCGAGGCCTCGTCGTAGTAGAAGGGCCTGGTCAGCAGGTGGCGCAGGAAGACCTCGATGGCCGCGGCCATGGCGATCAGGCCGGCAATGGCCACCAGGTCGCCCGCGCCGATGCGGCCGGGACGCCCGCCGGCCAGGCCGGCCGCAGGGCTCGCCGCAAGGCCCGCCGGGCGGGTCCGGGAGATGCTCACACCGGCGATCCTACGGCCTGGCTCCACTACCGCCCCCTGGTACGCTCTGTCCTGCGCTGCCCGGGGATGTGGCGTTCCTGCTGGCCTCGCTCTGCTAGCGTGATGGCCTTGAGCAAGCACCTCGGTGTGCGTGACTGGCATGCCCGGATACGTGCCTTAACGCGAGGGAGATCGCGTCAGAAATGGTAGACACGAATACAAAGCCAAAGTCCAAGTCCGAGGCCGCGCACTCGGCCTATGAGGACCTCGGAACGCGGTTTGAGGAGAACGACCCCCGCGAGCAGTACACCTATATGTACTCGAAGCTGCGGAGCGACTACACCCTGATGGAGAAGGTGGGGATGGATGGCAAGTCCGTCCTCAACGTCGGCTGCTCGTTCCCCATCGACGAGATCTACTACGCCCGCAAGATCGGCCACTGGACAGCCATCGACCTCAGCCCTCAGTCCATCAAGGGCGCGGAGCAGATCCTGAAGCAGGAACTGCACCCAGACCTGGCGGCCAAGTTCACCTTCGAGGTGGCCGACGCGTGCGACCTGCCCTACGAGGACGGCACGTTCGACGTGGCGGTCTCCATGTCGACGATCGACCACATCCCGTCCCGTGAGGGCCGGCAGAAAGCAGTCGACGAGATGGCGCGGACCACCAAGCCCGGTGGCCACCTGGTCATCACGGTGCCCAACTGGTGGAACCCGCCCTACGCGCTGGGGATCTGGAAGATGATGCGCGAGAAGACGCTGCACTACGGCTACGCGCACCTGTTCTCGCCGATCGAGATCCGCAAGATGGCCGAGCGCAACGGCCTGCGGCCGATCGCGTTCGCCTCCAGCATCGCCCCCCTGGACGACGTCTGGCTCCCCGGCTACCCGGCCCCGATCCGGTGGGGCGCGAAGCTTGAGTTCGCCGTCCACCGGAAGCTCGGCTACCTCGGCCGGCGCGTCGGCTATGCCTTCGAGAAGCCGACACGGTAGGGATGTCGCGTCCCGCCAGCCCAGCTAGCACCGCGGGCGATTCCGGGGGGTCGCCCCCCCGGGCTGGCACGGCCGACCGCGCGGCGGCGCCCCCTGTTCAGCAGCCGCGGGAGCCGTCCGGCGGGTCGGCGCTGACCCGGGCCCTGGCCGTGCTCGTCCGCCTGATGCGGTCGAAAGTCGTGCGGGTCGGGTTCCTGGTCGCCGTGCTGGTCCTGCTGGCGATCGTGCTCTACGACCAGGCGGGCACGCTGTGGCACGAGGTCCAGCGGCTGAGCTGGCCGGTCCTGCTGCTCGCGTTCGTGCTCGGCCTCCTCGGCCTCTGCTGCAACCTCATGGTGTGGCGGGAGATGCTCGCCGACCTCGGGACGCGGCTGACGGTTGCCGAGGCCTGGCGCATCTACTTCATCGGCGGGCTGTCGAAGTACGTCCCCGGCAGCATCTGGCCCGTGCTCGCCCAGGCCGAACTCGGGGCTGACCGCGGCATCCCCCGCAGCAGATCCGCCCTGTCGGTTGTTCTCTGCTACGCCGTGATGACCTGCTCCGGGGTGGTCGTCGCCGCGATCACGCTGCCGTTCGCGAGCGCCAGGTCGGTGGCCCAGTACTTCTGGATCCTGTTGCTGATCCCGGTCGGCGTGGTGGCGCTGTCCCCGCCGGTCCTGAACCGGCTGCTCCGGCTCGTGCTGCGGCTGGCCCACCAGGACCAAGGGCAGATGAGCGTCAGCTACAAGGGCCTCGCCCGGACCATGGCCTGGGCACTGGTCAGCTGGGCCTTCAACGGGCTCGTGATCTACGTGCTGCTGCGGCACCTGTCCGGAGTCCACCAGGGCACGCTGCTGGTGTCGGTCGGCGCGTACTCGCTGTCGTGGGCCGTCGGCCTCGTGGCACCCACCCCCGCGGGCGCCGGGGCCAGGGAAGCGGTGATGATCGCGATCCTGCACACGCAGACAACTGCCGGGATCGCGCTCACCATCGCCCTGGTGAGCCGGGCGCTCTCGGTCGTGGCCGACGCGGCCACCGGCGCCGCCGCCTCCGCGCTCGTCGGCCGACGCCGGCTCCGGCAGCTGCGGGCCGCGCGTCGGTACGCCGGCTCCGGCCCGGCCGGCTCATGACGAAGCTCCCGGTCACGTAGAGTCGGCCGACCCCAAGCTCCGGGTCACGTAAACGCCGACGGCCCTGCGCCCGCCCGGGCCCCCGGGGGGCGGGCGCGGCCCGCTCGCTCAGCCGATCTCGGCCGCCGCCTCCGCCGGTCCCTCCGCCTCGGCCGCTGGCTGGTCGCCCGCGCCCTCGGCGTCGTCGTCCGCGGTGAGCAGAGACCGCTGGAACTGGTCCAGGTCGATCTCCGCCCCGAGCCGGATGCTCTCCTGGGCCGCGAACACGCACAGCGAGGCCAGCGCGGAGCCCTCCCAGGACAGCAGGTGGTTCGGCTCGCCCCGCACCGCGCGGACGAACTGCTCGAGCTCCTCCTTGTGACCCATGGACTTGTGCAGGCCGCTGCCCTTGCTGCGCGGCTTGCCCGCGCCGTACTCGGTCAGCTTCCCGAAGTCGTCGAGGATCGCCACCTGGCCCCGGGCGAACACCGACAGGCGCTCGCGGGGGAAGCCGGGCACACCGGACTCGTTGAACGTCACAGTGGCCGCGGCGCCGTCGTAGTGCAGCGTGACCGAGAAGTTGCACAGGGTGCGCAGATCGTCGGGCAGCTTGCCCAGGGCCCGCGCGGTCACCGACACCGGGCGCTTGCCGATCAGCAGGTTGCACAGGTCGATGAAGTGCTCTCCCTCGCTGATCAGCCGGCCGCCGCCATCCACCGGGTCCAGGCTCCAGTGGTCGGCCGGCAGCGTCGGGTTGGCGATCATGTACTCGACGTAGTCGACCGGGGCCTTCATCGACTTGCGCAGGTCGTCCACGAGCGGCGAGTAGCGCCGGTTGAGGCCCAGGGTGACCAGCGTCGGCTGCTTCTCCATCAGCCGGAGCAGCGCGCCGAAGTCGTCGAGCCTGGTGACCATCGGCTTCTCGATGAACACGGCCTTGCCGGCCGAGATCGCCGCCCGGAGGTGCTCGTAGTGATCCGGCTGGTTCGAGCAGATCATCACCGCGTCGGTGCCCTCGTCGGAGAGCAGCTCGCCCACGTCAGTGGTGATCATCGTGGCGCCCAGGCTCTTGGCCGAGACGGAGGCGTTGCGCCCGGTCGCCGACGCGATGCCGCGGATATCGACGTCCTTGATCGACTTGAGGTTGGGCAGGTGCATGCCCAGGACGTGGTTGCCGAACCCGATCAGCGAGATCCCGACCTTGCCGTCCCGCTTCGGCCGCGGGTTGATCTGCACGGTCCGGCTGCGATCCGGGTCGGGGGAGTACGAGATCAGGGCGGCCACGCCGGGGAGCCTGTGCTCACGGATGGCGTCGAACGGCTCCTGGGCGCGCTCGACCGGGTAGACCCCGGCGATCAGCGGCTCCGGGTTGACCGCCCCGGTGGCGACCAGCCGGATGAACTCCTCGAGGTTGCGCTTCTCGGTCCAGCGGACGTACCCGAACGGGTAGTCGATCCGGCCCTTCTCGTAGCCGGTGTGGTAGCTCCCCGGGCCGTACGCGCGCGAGTAGCGCAGGTCGATCTCGTGGTACAGGAAGTTCTTGGGGTGGATGTCGAGTTTGACGTAGCCGACGATGACCACGCGGCCCTGCCGCCGGGTGATCTCCATCGCCGAGTTGATGATCTCCGGCGAGTCCGAGACGGCGCAGATCACGGTGGCGTCGACGCCGTTCTTGCCGGTGAAGTCGTTGATGCGCCGCTTCCAGTACGGGTCGGACGGGTTGACCACCAGGGCGGCGCCGTTCGCGGCGGCCAGCTCGTTCGCCTTCTGGTTGATGTCGATCCCGACCACCACGCACCCGGCGGCCTTGGCGATGCTTGCGCACAGCTGGCCGACCAGGCCCAGGCCGTAGATGGCGACGGTTTCGCCGAACTTCAGGTCGGCGCGCCGCAGGGACTGCATGGCGATGCCGCCGACGGTGACGAACGCTGCGTGCCGCAGGTCGACGCTGTCCGGCACCGGCACCACGTGGTTGATCGAGGGGGCGGCCACCTCAGCGTGGCCGCTCGCTGCGTAGGCCACGGTCTGGCCGATCTCCAGCCCCTCCACGTGGTCGCCGATGGCCAGCACCGTGCCCGCGCCGCTGTAGCCGATCTCCCGCGGGGTGACCATCTCGTGCCAGACCCGGCGCGCTGTCTGGGTGGGCCCGGTGGCCAGGATGGTCTGCTTGACCACGTTCCGCATCCAGGGGTCCTGGATCGTCTGGCGGACGAGCTCGGCTGGCGTCTTGGCCAGCGTGCTCGTCTCCGTGCCGGAGCTGATGAGCGAGTAGTGGCTCTGCACCAGTACCTGGTCGGGTCCTA
>JASHPR010000609.1 GCA_030038015.1 Streptosporangiaceae bacterium | reverse complement strand
TGCGGCGCAAGCCCGGCGGCGGCTGGCTGGAGCATGGGCAGGCCGCGGAGCTGCTGGGCTGTTACGGCATCGAGCTGGAGCCGGTGACCGCGGGCGGGAGCCAGGTGATCGTCGGCGCCACCGAGGACCCGGTGTTCGGGCCGCTGGTGGTGCTGCGCCCGGGGAGCGCGGGCCAGGCGGCCCGGCTGGCGCCGCTCACCGGCGCCGACGCCGACGAGCTGATCCGCAGCGCCGGGGTCGTGTCCGCGCCGTCGGGCAGCGACGGAAGCCGGGCAGCCGGCGCGGCGGGCCTGCGGGACATCCTGCTGCGCGTGTCCAGGCTCGCCGCCGACCTGCCGGAGATCGCGGAACTTGACCTGGACACCGTCGCGGCCGCGCCCTGGGGCGTGGCCGCGGTGGGCGTGCGGGCCCGGGTGGCGCCGTGCGGGCAGGCGGACCCGTTCCTGCACCGGCTGCGCTGAGCCCGGAGCCGCCCGGCCGGACGGGCGGCTCCCGGACGGGACGGGTACCGGCGGACTGGACGGGTACCGGGCGGCTGCTCAGCCGGACGGGTACTTGGCCAGGATCTCCTTGAGCCGGGCGGCGAAGCGCAGCGACTCGTCGTGTTCCCGCTGCCAGACGTTGCGGCCGAAGATCAGGCCGGTGGCGCCGGCCTCCATGGACTGCCGCGCCTTGTCCAGCATCCCCTCGTCGCCGGCCCGCTCCCCGCCCGACACCAGCAGCAGCGACCGGTTCGCCGACCGGACGACCGCGTCGATCGCCTGCTGCGACGAGAACTCGCCCTGGTAGGCGTCCGGCACCCCGGACTGCTTCTCCGGGTGCGGGAAGTTGACCTTGACCATGTCGGCGCCCAGCTCGCTGGCCGTCCGCGCGGCGTAGTCGACCGCGTAGAAGGAGTCCTTGCCGCCCTTGGCGTCGATGGCGCTGCCGCGCGGGTAGGCCCACACGATCAGCGGCATCCCCAGCCGCTCGGCGTCCTGGCGCACCTGCAGGTACTGCCGGAAGTCGTGCTCCTGCGCCGGCGAGCCGACATACAGGGTGTAGCCGACCGCGTCCGCGCCGAGCCGGACCGCGTCGGCCACGGTGGCGTTCACCGGGGAGAGCGGGTCGATCGCCGCGGCGATGTCGGTCTTGCCGTTGAGCTTGAGCACCAGCGGCACCTCTCCCGCGTACTCCCAGTAGAACTTCTCGGCCAGGCCGATCTGGATGGCGATGCCGTTGAAGCCGCCCTCCAGCGCGAGCTTGGCGACGTACCCGGGGTCGCTGGCCGCCGGGTTGGCGAAAAAGTCCCGCGGCCCGTGCTCGAGGCCCTGGTCGTAGGGCAGGAAGATCGCGGTCCCGTTCCCCAGTCCGTGCCGGTACAGGATCCGGTGCAGCCGGGCCTTCTTGCCCGTGCTCAGCCCGATCTGGTCCAGGACAGGTCGTGTGCTCATCTGCTGTCTCCCCTCACGTTCCCACGACAACGCTGGCAGCAGGCGTCGCGCCGGGTTAGGGCCGCTTGTCCCGGTGCCGGCGCGACCTTCGTCCCGGGTCGCAGCCGGCGCGCCCGCCCGGCCTTCAGCGCCGGCGGCCGCCGCCTATGCGATGCGGAGCGGCAGCGCGCGCGGCCCGCGGATCTGGCCCGCGGACCACGTCACCGCCGGCGGGTCCGCCAGGGTGAACCTGGGGATGCGCTCGAGCCAGACCTCGAGGGCGACCCGGAGTTCCATCCGGGCGAGGTGGGAACCGAGGCAGCGGTGGATGCCGAGGCCGAAGGCGGCGTGCCGGTTGACCGCCCGGTCGATGACGACCTCGCCGGCCTGGTCAAACTGCGCCGGGTCGCGGTTGGCCGCCGGGAACGACAGCAGGATCCAGTCGTCGGCCTTCATGTCGACGCCGTGCCAGTGCATGTCCTCCTTCACCAGCCGCGCCATGGTGACCGGCGCGTAGGCCCGCAGGAACTCCTCCATCGCGGTCGGCAGCAGCGCGGGCTCGGCGACGAGCCGTTCAAGGTCCCGCGGGGTCCTGGCCAGGTGCCACAGAGATGCGCCGATCGCGCTCCACGTGGTGTCGATGCCGGCGATGAGCAGGAGGGCCATGGTCCCGGCGACGTGGTCGGGCTCGAGCTTGCGGCCGTAGAGCTCGGCGTTGATCAGGTAGGTGGTGAGGTCGTCGCGCGGGTTGTCCAGGTGGTCGCGGATCTGCTCCAGGAGGTAGTTGAAGAGGCTCGACATCCGCTCGATGCGCTCCTCTGGCGGCAGGTTGATGCCCTCGAGCGTGTTCTCGACGAACTCGCGGAACCGTGGCCCGTCCTCCGGCGGGAAGCCGAGCATATGCGCGATCACCCGCATCGGGATGTGCTGGGCGTAGTCGCGGGCGGCGTCGACCACCTCGCTGCCGGCGAAGGCGCCGATGAGCGAGTGGCAGAACGCCCGGGTCGCCGGCTCCTGCCGGGCGATCGCCACCCGGGTGAACGCCGGCAGCAGCAGCTTGCGCGCGTCGCGGTGGAACGGGGGGTCGGAGGAGATCGGCGGCGAGCTTCCGACCGGCGCCAGCTCGCGGGGCGGCCGGAAGTTGCCCATGATGATCGACCGCGAGGAGAAGCGCCCGGTGTCGTAGGCGATCGAGGCGACATCGGTGTAGCGGGTCGGCAGCCAGCCACCGCCGAACCGCCCGGTGTGCGCGATCGGGCAGCGCTGCCGCAGGTCGTCCTGGACCGGGTAGGGGTCAGCGGCCCACTCAGGCTCGAGGTGGGAGAAGTCGGTCGCCCAGTCCGACACCGGGCCGGTGATGATCTCGTTGCGCGTGCCGAGCGGCTCCTCGTCGTCCCGGAAGTCCTGGGCGAAGCGGTCGTCGACGGTCATGTGTCACTCGCTCCCTGGCGGCTAGGGGGCCGTACCCGCAGGCCGCGCTCATGCCTCCTCGAGGAGGCCGATCGCGCGTTCCGGGCAGTTGGCCACGGCCAGGCGGGCGTCGTTCTCCTTGCCCGGCGGGACGGTGCCATCCCCGAGCACCTGCCCGTAGCCCTCGTCGTCGTCGCCGAACAGGCCGGGGGCCAGGTCGTAGCAGCGGCCGTGCCCCTGGCAGCGCTCGGGGTCGATCCGGACCTTCATCACGCTGCTCCACTGGCGATACGCCCCATGAACGAATTAAAAGACCGTTCATTTGATTAGTCAACGCGGGCGGCGCAGGGGTGGGACGTTGCGGCGCGGGCCCGGTGGGTACGGCGTAAGGTGCTTCGAGGAGCGAACTACCATCGCGGTTTCAGCGGCCGCGGGCTGGCAAGCCGAAAGTTGGTGACGAGCGGGGTGACCGGCATCGAGCCCATCGACTTCGCTGCGGCTTACGAGGTGGTCACCGAGCGGATACGGCGAGCCATCCACATCGGCTCCTACGTCCCCGGCGACAAGCTGCCGCCGGAGCGGATGCTGGCACAGCAGCTGGGCGTGTCCCGGACCACGGTCCGCGAGGCGATCCGGGTGCTCGAGGGCGAGGGGTATGTCGTCAGCCGGCGCGGGGCGAGCGGCGGCATCATCGTCCTCGACCAGGCGGAGAACGAGGAGCGCATCCGGCCG
>JASHPR010000608.1 GCA_030038015.1 Streptosporangiaceae bacterium | reverse complement strand
CTGGGCCGTGCTCGACCGGGCCTCCCGCGGCTGGCGCGGCTTCACCATGACCGCCGCCGGGCTCCGCCAGCTCCAGGACCTGCGCCGCTCGCTACTCGACCCACCCGCCCAGCTGCGACCACGCACCGTGACCGCCGCTCAGATCCCTGACAGTCCCGAAACTGTCAGAGCCACCGCCTAACCTGACCATGAAGCCGGAACCCGCGCCCGCCGATTTACACCGGATTCCGGACGCCACCCAGCTCGCCCGGCACGTACTGCAGCCGGGCAGGCGCGCGGAGCCCGCATCCGACGCGTGAGCTGCCCGCACAGATCAGCCCGTTCGGGCACAACTCGACTTACCGCGCGGGCTAATACACTGCCGCCCATATGGGCGGCTGGGCGAGTGCTCTGTCTAATCCTTTGCATCACTGAGCGTGAGGCCGGAACCGAGTAGTGACCACGAACCGGATCACCGCGTTCCGCAGGCAGCCGTTCCAACGCGCCCTGCTCAGAGCGAAGTTTGGGTTAGTGCCGGGTCTGCGCCTTCTGGTGGCCTGCCAGGTCGTGGCGCATGCACACCCGTGGCCACCAGTCGAGCCCGAGCGCGGCTTCGCGCCGGCGGATCGCCCGCAGGCCGAGGGTCAGCTCGATATCGGCAAGAACCCTGAACCCGCACCTGGCATAGTACGGAGCGTTCCAGGGCACATGGGCGAACGTGGTCAAGGTCAGTGCGGGAAGACCATCAGCTGCTGCCAAGCTCGCGGCGTGATCCAGCAGCCTGCGCCGGCCCGCGGCGGGCGCTGTCACAGTGGACGCTGATCTGCTCGACGTGCAGGCAGCCGTCCACCAGGTCAGCCATCAAGAAGGCGACAGGTCATCGGTCTGGCCGGCTGCGACCCAGAGCCGGCCAGTGTTTTGGCGGTCTGCCAGTACTGGCAGGGATAACCACGACCGGAACGCTTCCGTGCCGGCCTGCGGCGCGGGCGATCCTCACAGCAACAGGACGCACCGCCATTGCGTCATGGCGCCGGCCGGTGCCCTTGTTTATCCGCGAGGTCTCGCGGGCCGTATCTCGGCTGAGGCTCCGGCCATGTCCCAGCCTCCGATCTCCTCACCCGCTGCCTGCTGCAGCACGGCCCACATGATCACGGCCGCCTCCGCGACGTGGGCGGCCTCCACCGTTACCGATACGCGGACGTAGTCCCGGCGCTCGCGCGTCACAAACTCGATCTGCCGTTCGGTCACCAGGAGACTGGCTTGCGCCGCCAGCCCCTGCTGGAAAGCCGTGGCTGCGGCACTCCATCCGCGCGTGCCGCTGATGTGGGGGATGTCGACGCGCACGTTATAGCGGCGAAGCTCTGTCCTGGCGGTCACGTGCCCGTTATCCCCGGCATTGGTCATGCGATACCAGGCTGAAACTCCCCGCAACCCAGGCCTGCAGCCGATGCGGGTTATGCGGGTAACCCGCTTTGGCCGCCATCGACGGGCTCGCCGACGCTGTGGAGAACCTCCAGCGCTGAGCCCTGCGCACGATGGCGCTTCGCCGGGCCTCACAGACACCGTCACTTAGCGGATCCTGCGCCCCCGCCGGGTTGCCTCTCGATCTCGATCGCGAGCACGCCGAGCCGCTCCTTTTCCGGCGGGTAGATGCTCCTGATCACCGCCAGCAGCTCACCGCGGTTCTCGCCGAGGTCGCCGCCGATCGACCGCGGGTCTTCGCGGTCGAGCATGGCCTCGAACGACGGGTACTCGGTGACCCTGCGCACCCGGGTGGGGACGCGCCGGTCACCGGAGACGAACGTCAGTTCCTGCCCGGCCTGGATGGACCGCATCCGCGGATAGCCGACCCGCACTTCGACGGTCTTGGTGCCGTTCGCGATCAGCTCCAGGTAGGGCGCGCGGATGTTCAGTTCCCTTTCCGGCTGGCCCGGTGACCCGCTGCTCATTGCCTATCCCTCCGTGACGGCCAGGTGCGGCGTCGCTGTGCTGCGGTACCGCTCATGGAAGCTGCGCACCTCGGCCTGATCCGGGTACCGGGCCATGAGTGGCGTCAAGGTCCGCGGCGCGCGACTGCACCGAGTCGGCAACCTGCGACGACCCGGGGGCCTGCAGGCCGACAGCTGCCGCCTCGCCGGGGACACCGAGACCGGCCAAGGCCATAGCCAGGTCGATGCGCGCGATCGCTTCCCGGCTCGGCGACCGGCTCGCGGCCGGCGCGGCCTCGTGCACGGTGACCCCCTCGGCGTAGCTCCTGGCCTTCCCGTACTCGCCGAGCCACACATAGCACGACGCCGGGCAGGCGGTCATGGCGTACGAGGCGAGCATGCCGGTCTCAATGCCGGGGCGCATTGGCGAACGCGCGGGCATCGCGTCGTACAGCGCTTGCGCCTCGGCGAGCAGCGTCTGGCATTCCTGTCAATCGCGGGCCGGACGATGCCGGTCAGCTGGTCCAGCCGGCCCCGAAGACCCTCACCGGGCAGCGGCTACGGCGGCGCTTGTGGTCAGCCGTGGCATAGATAGACAGCCGGGTGCAGTGACCGTGGTTGCCGTCGGCATGGTTGTCGGGGCAATCTGAGTGAGCCTGGAACGCTATGGAAGCACTCCCGGCCGGATCGAAGGGCGCGCCGATGAAACTGCCTCACGTTGACTACGAGGCCCCTGAAACCGTTTCCGAAGCTGTGGACTTGCTGGCTGAGCATCTGGACGAGGCGAGCGTGCTCGCCGGCGGCCAGAGTCTGATCCCGCTGCTGGCGCTGCGGCTGGCCCACCCGGCGGTGCTCATCGACATCAACGGCATAGACGAACTGTCCGGGGTGTCGGCGGCAGACGGGTGGGTGGCGATAGGCGCCATGACGCGGGAGTACGTTGCCGAGGAGTCCCAGACCGTCGCCGATGCCGTGCCGCTGCTGGCGGCTGCTCTGCCACTGATCGGTCATGAGGCAATCCGCAGCCGCGGCACCGTAGGAGGCAGCCTGGCGCACGCCGATCCGGCAGCCGAGCTGCCGGCCGTCGCCCGGGCGCTCGATGCCGAGTTCGTGGTGCGTGGCCCCTTGGGCGAACGGATTGTCCCGGCGGCGGAGTGGTTCGAGGGTTACCTCACGACGTCACGCCGTCCCGACGAGCTCCTCACAGAGGTGCGCTTCCCGGCCGCAGGGCGGGGCACGGGGACCAGCTTCCAGGAGGTCGCCCGCCGCCACGGCGACTTCGCCATTGTTGGCCTGGCGGCATCACTGACGCTTTCCGGGGACCTGATCAGCGATGCCCGGCTGGCGTTCGCCGGCATTTCTGATGTGCCGGCCCGGGCAGCCGGCGCGGAGGACCTCCTGGTTGGCGAGAGGCCGTCGGCCGAGCTGTTCGATGAGGCAGCCCGCCGTGCGACCGACGATATCGACCCGCCAGCCGACCTGCACGGGTCGTCGGATTACCGGAAGAAGGTCGCGGCCGCCCTGGTGCGCCGCGGCCTGCGGGCGGCTGCGGACAACGCCTACGAGAGGCAGTGACTGATGGTGGACATCACCCTGAGGGTCAACGGCGCGACGTGCACGGGCTCGCCGGAGGCGCGCAAGACGCTGGCGGACTTCCTGCGGGATGACCTCAACCTCACCGGCACCCATCTCGGCTGCGAGCACGGGGTCTGCGGGGCGTGCACGGTCATCGTGGACGGCCGCGCGGTGCGCTCGTGCCTGATGCTGGCGGTCCAGGCCGCCGGCAGCGAGGTAACGACGATCGAAGGGCTGGCACCTGACGGCGGGCTGGGCACACTGCAGCAGGCGATGTGGGATGCGCACAGCTTCCAGTGCGGTTTCTGCACCCCCGGGATGGTCATGCAGGCCGCCGCGTTCCTCCGCGGCCACCCCGACGCCGACGAGCAGCAGATCCGCGAAGCGCTGTCCGGCAACATCTGCCGGTGCACCGGCTACCAGAGCATCATCGATGGCGTCCTGCTGGCCGCCAAGCGCAACCGTGAACGCTGAGCGAGGGAGCGACCATGGCAGCAATTGCGGCTGAGCGCTACACCGGCGCCAGCATCAAGCGCTCGGAGGACCCGCGCATCCTCACCGGCGCGGGCCGCTACGTCGACGACATCAAGCTGCCGGGGATGCTGCACGCCGCGTTCGTGCGCTCGCCGCTGGCCCACGCCCGTGTGCTCTCGGTGGATGTCTCGGCTGCGCGGGCGCTGCCGGGAGTCGTGGCGGCGCTCACCGGGGCGGAACTGGAAGCGATGACGGTCCCAGGGCCCGATGCGCTCATGGCCCTGATGGGCGGCGGAGGGCCCACCCCGGAGTTCACCCTGCTCGCGACGGACAAGGTGCGCTTCGCGGGCGACCCCGTGGCGGTCGTCATCGCCGAGAGCCGCTACCTCGCCGAGGACGGCTGCGAGCTTGTGGAGGTGGAGTACGACGAACTGCCTCCAGTCACGAACGCGTCCTTCGCCCTCGACCCGGGCAGCCCGCCGCTGTTCGCCAACCTGGGTGACAACATCGCCCGCCCGCACTCGCGCAGCGAATTCGGTGACGTCCCGGCCACCTTCGCCGATGCCGACCGGGTTGCCGACTTCCGCATCAGCGTGCACCGGCACCAGAACGTGCCCATGGAGGGACGCGGCTGCGTCGCGAGCTATGACGCCGACCTTGGTGTCATGACGGTATACGCGGCAACGCAGAGCGTTCACGTCAGCAAGATCGCCGTCGCCATGCGCCTGGGCATGGAGCAGGGCAAGGTGCGGGTCCTGGCCGGCGATATCGGCGGCTCGTTCGGCCTGAAGATCGGGGCGTCACGGGAAGAGCTCGCCGTTGCCGCTGCTTCGCGTGCTCTCAGCCGGGCGGTCAAGTGGGTCGAGGACCGCGGCGAGAACCTCACCACGTCAGGCCAGGCACGCGAGGAAAGCTTCGACGTCCGGGCTGCGGTCAGCAACGAGGGCGACCTGCTCGGGCTGGACGTGAAGATGGTCATCGACACCGGCGCGTACCCGGGCATGGGCACGATGGTCCCGGGAATCGTCGAGGCGATGCTGCCGGGCCCGTACAAGCTCGCGGCCCTGGGTTTCGAGTCGACCGCGGCCATCACAAACAAGGCGTCGTACGTCGCCTACCGCGGCCCGTGGGCGTCCGAGACGTTCGTGCGGGAACGCATCCTTGACCTCATCGCGAAGGATCTCGGCCTCGATCCGGTCGAGATCCGGCTGCGCAACGTCGCCCCGCGCACCGACCCGCCGGCCGTCATGATCACCGGGCGGCCGCTGGCCGGAGTCACAACGCGGGAGTCGCTGGAGCGGATCGCCCAGCTCGTGGACTTCCCCGCGTTCCGGCGCCGGCAGGCCGAAGCACGGGGCCGGGGCCGTTACCTCGGCATCGGCGTCGCGACGTTCATCGAGGCCGCCCCCGGCCCGCGCGAGCCGGGCGGGCCCAGCGGCCCGATGGGCACTGAGTCCATGCGCCTCCGGCTCGAGGAAGACGGCATCGTCGCGCTGTTCACCGGCCAGATGCCGCACGGCCAGAGCCACCAGACGACCCTGGCCCAGATCGCCGCCGACGAGTTCGGCGTGCCGTTCGGGCAGGTCCGCGTTGTGGTCGGCGACACCGACGTCGTCCCGTTCGGGCTGACCGGCGGAAGCCGGTCGGCCACCATGACCGGGGGCGTGGCCCTGCACGGCGCCCGGCAGCTCAGGGCCAAGGTGCTCGACTTCGCGTCGCATCTCATGGAAGCCAGCGCGCAGGACCTCCAGATCACCGATGGCCGGGTCTGGGTGCGCGGCGACCCGGCGAGTGCCATCCCCGTGGGCGAGGTCGCGCGGCGTGCGGCATCGGGCCAGTTCGGCGACGGCGTGGACGCGAATCTCGAAGTCGAGGCCGTGTTCGACGGCGGCGAAGGAGGATGGTCGGGCGGCAGTCACTGCGCCATCGTCGAAGTCGACGCGGAGACGGGCATCGTGACGGTGGAGCGGTATGTCGTCGCCGAGGACTGCGGCGCGCTGATCAACCCCGCCATCGTCGAGGGCCAGATCCGGGGCGGGGTCGCGCAGGGCATCGGCGCGGTGCTGCTCGAACGATCGGCGTATGACGAGGATGGCAACTGCCAGTCGGCCACGTTCATGGACTACCTGCTGCCGACCGCCTGCGATGTCCCCCGCATCGAGATAGAGCACCTCGAGACCGTGCCGCTCGACGCGGACGTCAACTTCCGCGGCGTAGGCGAGGGCGGCATGATCGTCGCGCCGCCCACGGTAGTGAACGCAATCGAGGACGCGCTCTCGCCCTTCGGCGTGCGGATCTACGAGCAGCACCTGCCTCCGGCTCGCATCCTGGAACTCATTGCCGCGGCGGACCCGGCTCAATAAGTTCACGCCAGCTGCGGCGGGAGCCTGGCGGTCACTGATAGGAGATCATGACGGGCTGTGGGGTCCGGGCCATCGTCTGCTGGGGGGTCATCATCGGGTCGTCTTTGACGAAGAAGTTCTTCCACCCGAAGAACACGCCCGCGGGTGCGGCGGCGGTGATCGCGTCCCAGGTCTGGTCCTTGTCCTGCGGGGTGCCCTGCCCATCCATGTGGATCACGATCGCCAGATCGCTGTGGCTGGTGTCGAGCCGCTGCTCGTTGCTGATCATCGACAGCCTGAACTGGTGCAGCACCAGCAGCTTCTGCGGCAGCCGGTACCGGGCGGTCAGCGCCGCGAGCCACCTGACGACGCTGTTGACCTGCCCGATGCTGACGCTGCCTATCTGCTGCAGCGGCAACTGGCCTGGCTCCAGCTTCCACTCGGGGTCCAGGGCCAGCCCGACGTCGGGCATCCTCAGCAGCGGCTGGTATGCCTTGGCCTGGGCGAGCAGGCTGGCCCGCCCGGCCTGCAGGTCCAGGATCACGTACAGCCCCGCGGCATTCGCCTGCCGGACCCAAGGGCGGAGCGACGCCACGGGCGTTTCGTACGAGTAGTCGCCGTCCGGCCCGGGAAAGGCCTCGGCGACGGTGGCGATGATCTCGAACGCGGGCACCACCGGCACCGTGCTCAGCGGCCGGTAGGCGGCGGCGAGCCTCCGGGCGCGCTCGATGCTGGCCCGCAGGCCCTGCTGACCCAGGGCCCCGAGGGAAGGGGTGCCGGGGTGCCCGTAGAGGGCGACCAGGCGGTGCAAGGGGAAGAGGACCTGCCCACCGCCGGGCAACTGCCTCCCGGTCTCGGCGACGGCGACCCGTGATGCCAGCTGCCCGGCCGGCCCGAACCCGGCGCCGATGGCCACGACCTGCCGCGGATCCGCAGCCGCGAGCGCTGCGATCGCGGCCGGGTCGGCCTGCGGGTCGTCGCCGGTGACGCCGATCACGCGCACGCCCGCCACCCGCGCCGTGGTGACCGCCGCCAGCGTCCCTGCACTCCAGTCGCCCTGGCTAACGAGCAGCGCCACCTGGTCCAGGGGCGGGGGAGCCTTTGTGGCGGGCAGCATCGCCAGGCCGGTCACCACGCGGATCCCCGGCAGCAAGGCCGCAAGCGCGTTGCCGGCCACGCCGACGGCGAGCACGGCGCGGGGCTCCAGGGCGTGAATCTGCGCCTGCAGCGCCCGGCCGACCAGCGCAGCCGTGACGCACGGCCGCCCGCCCCCTGGCCCGCGGGCGGTGCAGGCCGCCATGGTCCTCACTTCCCCGCCGGCCAGGCCCCCGGCCGCCGTGAGCAGCAAGGGCGCGTGCACACGCACGGCGTCAGCGGCGGCCGCCGCCAGGGCAGCCGGACGGCTCGGGTCGGCCAGAACCACCACGGGTGCCGAGGCGAGGAAGCTGTGTGCCGCAGCGGCGGCGACCATCTCCGGCGGCCCGGAGAGCACCGTCGCGGCCGAGGCCGGCAGCCGGGTTCGCGGGGCCGAGGGGGTGGTCACCCGCTGCGGCGGCGGCGAAGCAGCCCCGGTGCACGACGTTACGCCGACGGCGGCAGCCAGCGTAACTGCCAGCGCCGCCCACGGGCGCCACATCCGGCCGCGGCCTTTCCGGCGGCGGATCCTCCCCATGCGCGCAACGCCCGGGGAGCCGGGCAGGCGGTAGCGATGCAGCATGAAGAGACTCCCGCTGCCGCAGGACGCGGCCTGCGTCCTGCTGGACCAGGCAGAGTCGTTTATACTCTCTTACCGCCTGAAACGCCATTAACACGGGACGTCTGCTGCCTTCACGCATGCGGATTGTGCCTGGCGCCGCTGGCTTGGAGCCCCGCCGTCGCGGTTACCGAGGGGGCGGCGCGCGCCAGTGCGGTTGTGGCGCCGGGCCAGCCCCAGGAAGCCAGCCTGCTACTTGCGGCCGGGCAGCCGCTGCAGGGCCCGCATCGCGGCGGTCATTGCCCTGGCGTACATGGCCGGCGGCATCGCACCCGGCGGGGCGATCGGCATGAGCCGCTGGACCGAGATGGTCTGGGCGTTGGTGTACTTGAGGATCCCGTGCTCGCCGTGCCTGCTGCCGACGCCCGAGTCCTTCCAGCCGCCCATGGGCGCGTCGACGGACCCCCAGGAGGCCGCGTAGCCCTCGTTGACGTTGACGGATCCGGCCTCCAGCCGGGCGGCGACCCGGCGGCCCTCGCGGACGTCGCGGGTCCAGACCGAGAAGTTCAGGCCGTAACAGCTGTCGTTGGCCCGCTCGATGGCCTCATCCGCTCCGCTGACGCGGTACAGGGAGATGACCGGCCCGAACGTCTCGTCCGCATAGACGGCCATGTCAGGGGAGGTGTCCGTCAGCACGGTGGGCTCGTAGAAGTAGGGGCCGATGTCCGGCCGCGCCTTGCCGCCCGCCAGCACCGTCGCGCCCTTGCTGACCGCGTCGTTGACGTGGCGGACGACGGTGTCGAGCTGCTCCGCCGAAATCAGCGAGCCGATGTCCGCCTTGTAGGCGAGTGAGTGGCCTAGCCGAAGCGACGTTGTGGCCTTGGCGAAGCGCGGGACGAACTCGTCCCACACCGCGGCGTCGACGTACATCCGCTCCATGGAGATGCACAGCTGACCGCTGCTGGAGAACGCCGCCCGCACGGCCCCGGGGACAGCCCTGGCGAGGTCGGCGTCGGCGAGGATGAGGATCGCGTTCTTCCCGCCGAGTTCCATCGAGTAATCCGTGAGCCGCGCGGCCGCCTGGGCAGCGACAATCCGCCCGGTCCGGGTGCTGCCGGTGAACATCAAGAAGTCGCAGTGCTCGATCAGCGGCGTCCCGAGCTCCGGTCCTGAGCCGGTCACCACCTGCAGGACACCCGGGGGCAGGCCGGCCTGCTCGAGCAGTTCCGCGGCCCACAGCGCCGTGTACGGCGTCTGCCGGTCCGGCTTGCTGATGACCGCATTACCGGCGACCAGTGCCGGAAGGGCATCACTGATGCCCAGCGTCAGGGGGTAGTTCCACGGGGAGATCACCCCGACCACGCCCTTCGGGTGGTGACACTCCCAGGTCTGTGTCAGCGCGGGAAGGGCGCCCGCACGGCGGTGCGGGTGCAGGTAGCGCTCGGCCGTGCGGGCGTAGTAGCGGCTCACCTGCGCGACGTCGAGGATCTCTTCGAAGGCATGCTGGCGGGCCTTGCCGTTCTCCAGCTGGATCAGGTCGAGTGCCTCATCCTGCGCGCCGAGCACGCGCTCGGCGAAGCGCAGCAGCACCTTCGAACGGTCGCCGGCGTGCATCCGCGCCCAGCCGGGCTGCACGCTGCGTGCTGTGTCAGCGGCCGCCGCGACATCGTCAGGGGTGCCGTGCGGGACGTGCCCGAGTATCTTGCCGGTTGCTGGCATCTCGACCGGGACCGATTCCCTGGGTCCCGCCGTGACGGCGCGCGCCGCCAGCCGGCTGAGCAGGGCGCCGGTGATCCGCGGGCCGAGCAGCCCGGGTCCGGCCGGAGAATCCACCGATGTCGTCATGGCTGGCACTCCTCGCGGGCAGGACCGGGCGAAGGCACTGTCACCCGGGTCTGGCGGTTCTGGTGACGCGCAGCCGCAGCGCCGCGGGCGCGGACGGCGGCACGGCCGGAGTCCGTGGCTCGATGGGGGCCAGGCGCCGGTAGGCGGCGCCAAGGGCGGGGCGGGGGTCGGCCTCGCCCTTGTTGGGCCACAGGGCCATCGCGCGTTCGGCCTGGGCTGTGATCGTCAGCGCCGGGTTGACACCGAGATTCGCGGGGATCGAGGAGCCGTCGACCACGTGCAGCCCGGGATGGCCGTACATGCGGTGGTAGGCGTCGACCACGCCGCTGTCCGGGCCGTCGCCGATGGCACAGCCCCCGATGAAATGGGCGCTCATCGGGATGTTGACTATCTCGCCGATGCTGCCCAGGGGAAACCCGCCGATCCCGGATGCGATCCGGCGCATTGTCTCGTTGGCGACAGGTATCCAGGCCGGCGTCGGGGCGCCGTGCCCCTGCTCCGAGGTCAGCCTGATCCGGCCGAGCCGGGTGCGCCTGGGCCGGATCGTGATCGAGTTGTCCAGCGGCTGCATGGTGAGCCCGATCACGGCCCGCTCGGACCAGTGATTGATGCCCGCGTAAAGCGATGTGAGCCGCCCCGGATGGCGTGCCGCCTGGGCAAGCCACTTCACGCTGCGCGGCAGCCGCCCGCCGCCGTCGGTCATCAGCGTGCTCAGCAGCCCCATCGCGTTCGAGCCCTTGCCGTAACGGACGGGTTCGATGTGGGTGTCCTCGTCCGGGTGGATGGATGAGGTGATGGCCACCCCGCGGGTGAAGTCGTAGTTTTTCCTGTTGCGTATCGTGGTCAGCGCCCCGCCGAGCGCCTCCGAGTTCGTGCGGGTCAGGACGCCGAGCCGGGCGGAGATCCCCGGCAGCCAGCCCTGGGCCTTCATCCGGTGCAGGAGCTGCTGCGTTCCCCACGTTCCGGCGGCGAACACCACGTGCTCGGCGGTGAAGGTGCGCGTGGCCCGGCTGGCCCGCCACGCACCGGTCCGCACCGTGTCCACCGCGTACCCTCCGGTCCCCAGCGGCCGTGCCGTGACCGCCGTCGTTTCCGGATGCACTGTCGCGCCGGCCCGTTCGGCCAGGTACAGGTAGTTCTTCACGAGCGCGTTCTTCGCGTTGTGCCTGCAGCCGGTCATGCACTCCCCGCACTCCAGGCAGCCGCGGCGGCTTGGGCCCGCGCCGCCGAAGAACGGGTCGCTGACCTCCACGCCTGGCTCCTTGCGGCCGTCCCGGCCGAAGAACACCCCGACCGGGGCCATGCCGAACGTGCGCCCGATCCCCATCTGGTCGGCGACCTGCTTCATGACCTCATCCGACGGGGTCATCGTCGGGTTGGGCACCACGCCCAGCATCCGTTTCGCCTGGTCGTAGTAGGGTGCGAGCTCAGCCCGCCAGTCGGTGATGTGCGCCCACTGGCGGTCTTGGTAGAAGGCGTCGCTTGGCTCATAGAGCGTGTTGGCGTACACGAGCGACCCGCCGCCGACGCCCGCGCCGGCCAGGATGATCACGTTCCGCAGCAGGTGAATCCGCTGGATGCCCTTGCACCCGAGCTTCGGCGCCCAGAGGAATCTGCGGGCGTCCCAGGACGTCCTCGGGAGATCGGCGTCCTCGAACCGGCGCCCCGCCTCAAGCACACCGACCCGGTAGCCCTTCTCGGTGAGCCGCAGCGCGGCGACCGAGCCGCCGAAACCCGAGCCGATCACAAGCACGTCGTAGTCATGCTGGCCAGCAGACGTGGGCGCTCCCCGCCCTTCCGCATTACCTGGCATCCGTCCAGACTGCGCGCCGCCGCGCCATGCCAACAGGGCCGAAGGTCCCCACAGCGCCCTCTCGCCACCGGCTATCTGCGGGCTGCCAGCTCGGCGACTCGCTGGCACAGCTCGACGGCGTCCAATGCGTGGACCCACGCGGTCTCATCGGCGGCAGCGCGGCGCTCTGTCCGCATCCGGTCAGCCGCGGGCTGGCCGGGATCAGCCTGCAACCCCGCCGGGCCGTCAGCGGCGGCCTCCCGACCGCGTGTCGCGCCGGCACTTCCGGCGTACCGGCCAGGCGAAGCGCGCCCGGCGGATGCGGGCTGTCCTGCCGCGGCACCCAGGCACCAGCGGACCTGAGCGGTTTCCCTGTATGACCGGATTTTCGGGCTTCCGTCCCTCATGTTCGGGGAGCCTAAAGCTCACCAGTGATGTGCCTGTGATACCCCTGGCGCCGGGCCGGATCTGCAGGTGAGCATCGGCCGCTGGGCCGGTGCGCGGCTCGGGACCGGGCGCGGGCGGGATGCCAAGGGCCGGATGATGCGCGGATGCGAAGGCCGGGTCTGGGAAAGGGCAGGCCTGCGGGCGTTCAGGAGGCCCGCGGGCTGCGGTGCTGCGCCTCCGCGTCTTCCCTGGCCGCGAGTTCCGCATCGGTCACGCGGAACGCCTTGCGCAGTTGCTGCTTGGATTCCTCGTCCAGCCACTGCAGGTCAATGAGCCTGCGCACCTCGGCGGCGGGCCACTCGGCGCCGCACTTCTGGCACTCGATGCGTCCCGAAGCGTGCACGACCGGGTCGGCGTCACAGCTGCACGGCCCCGTGGGCAGCGGGATGCCGTAGCGCTCCCGGGTCCTGAGCCTGGCCTTGTCCGCCGCCTCCCGCTCGTGCACCAGCAGGTCGGCGTCGGTGACGTGAAACGTCTCGCGCAGTTGCTGCTTGGATTCCTCGTCCAGCCACTGCTGGTCGATGATCCGGCGGATCGCCCTGGGCTTGTCCTTGCACTGGCTTATCTGCTTGGCGATCAGCTGCATCATGGGCACGCCCACCCGTGCGTCCGCGGCCCAGTTGTCGCTCATGACTAACTCAAAACATTTTCGCCGGCCGCGGTCAACCCCCCTACGGGGTTGTCCGCGCGGGGCGCTGGCGCAGCATGCGGGCGCCCCGGGCGTGCGGTCCTGCGTCGGTGCGCGGTCCCGGCGGCGTGCGGGCCGCCGGCGGCTAGGCGGGCGCCGGCGGGACCACGAAGAGCATCGTCATCAGCGCTGGCGCGGTGCCCCCGTTGGCGTAGGAGTGCGGGAGGCTGCCGGGAAACCGGGCGCACTGGCCCGGTCCCACCTGGTAGCTGCGGCCGGACACGGTCAGCGTCACGGTGCCTGACTCGACCCAGGCCAGTTCCCTGCTGGCCGGCGAGTGCGCGTCGCCGCCGAACCGCTCGCCGGGCTGCACCGTCCAGCGCCACAGCTCGACCGCCCACGGCGGATCCGTCGCGGCGATGATCGTGCCGGTCCCGCCCGCATGGCCGTGCCAGAGCGTCCTGGCGTTCTCCGGGCCGGTGATCCGCACGGCCGGCTCGTCCGGCACGTCGAGCAGGCGGGTGACCGGGACCCCGAACGCGTCGCCGATCCTGGCCAGGGTGGCCAGGTTCGGGTTGGACCGCCCCTGCTCCAGCGCCACGAGCACGCCCTTGCTCACCCCGGACCTGAGCGCGAGCTGGTCCAGGGACCAGCCGCGCTCGGATCGCAGCGACTGCAGGATCCGGGCAAGCGCGCTGGTGAGATCGGCCGGTTCCGGCATCGTGCCCTCCGCTTACCGCCTGGGCCGGTCGGTATAGTGAACTGCAAATTCTAATATTCTGACCGAACGTCTAGTCCGGGCGAGCTCATGGTCACGGTCTTCGCGCTGGCTGCTGCGCTACTTTACGGCAGCGCCGACTTCCTCGGCGGCGCGGCGACCCGGCGCGCTCACGTGCTCTCCGTGCTGCTGGTCTCCGGCGCGGCGGGTGTCGCGGTGGTGGGGCTTGCCGCGCTGATCGCGGGCGGCCCTCCGCGCCCGGCGGGCATCGCGTGGGGGGCGTGCGCGGGGGCGGCGGGCGGGGTGGGCTTCATGTTCTTCTACGCCGGCCTCGCGGCCGGCCCCATGGGCGTGGTCGCGCCGGTCTCCGCGCTGGTGTCCACGGTGCTCCCGGTCGCGGCGGCGCTGGCCGGCGGCGAACGGCCTGGCCTGCGCGTCTACGCGGGCGCGCTCGTCTGCGTCGCCGCGATCGTGCTGGTCAGCTCCGGTGGCGGCGAGCCCGGGGCGCCCGGCGGGCCCGGCGGGTCGCAGGGCTTCCGCCGGAGCCAGGCCCGTGGCATCTGCTACGGGATCGCGTCAGGTGCGGCGTTCGGGATGTTCTTCCTGTTCATCCGCAATGGCGGCGAGTCCGGAGCGCTGTGGCCCGTGGTCGCGGGCCGTCTCACCGGGACGCTCATCTTCCTGGCGGCCGCGGCCGGCCTGCGAACCGGCCCGGTGCGGTGGCGCCGCGACGGCCGGCTGTTTGCGGCCGCGCTCGGTGCTGGCGTCCTCGACGCCAGCGCGAACGTCTGCTACGTGCTTGCCACCCGGGCCGGCCTCTTCGGCCTGGCGGTGGTGCTGACCTCGCTGTACCCGGGCGTGACGGTGCTGCTGGCGCGGTTTGCGCTCGGCGAGCGCATGCGCTGGGCGCGGCGGGCGGGCCTGGCCCTGGCCGCCATCGGCATCCTGCTGGTCACGACGTGAACCGGACGCCGCCGTTATCCGGGCAGGCTCCTGCGGCCGGGCGTCTGGCATGGTCGTCCGGCCGCAGGAACCCCGGGGAAGGGGACAGGCCAGGGAGGGTTCAGTCGTCGCTCGAGTCCGAGCCTCCGCCTCCGCCTCCCTGGTCGTCGCTACTGCCGAAGAGCATCCCACAAACCTCTAGGTAAAGTTGCTCGGGGTAGGGAATATGGTCAATAGTCCTCAGCGCCTGGTCCCGGCCGGCCGACTCGACAATGAACTCGCCAAAGCCGAACATCCGCCCGGCAAACGTGCGCTGGAAGCTCATGTCGGTCACCTTCGTGAGCGGCATCATCGCGACCTTCCGGGTAAGCACCCCCGAGGTCAGCAGAATCCGGTGCGAGGTGACGACGAAGTAGTCAACGGCCCAGTTGAGGACCTTCCATATCATCCAGCCGAAGAGCACGAGCCAGGCGAGCCACACAACGGTGACGACCGCCCCGTACCCGCGCAGGACGGTCGTGCTGAGCAGCGCGGCGGCCAGCAGGCCGGCGAGCGTGAGGACGCCGGGGCCGATGAGGACGGCCGGGTGCCGGCGCGTGTGGATGACCTGTTGCTCGTTGGGTAGGAGGTACTTGCTGACCGCAGCCGGGCCAGTGACTCCGCGGGCGGGCATCGGCTCAGAGGGAGTTCACGAATTGCGCCATGGAGCTGGCAGCATCATGAAGGCCGTTGTAGAGGTGATGAACGAGGCCGGCTGCCCCCGCGGGCTGGGTGGCGAGATAGAAAAGGATGAACAGCACGATCGCCCACGTGATGATCTTTCTCAGCACCTGATCACCTCCCAGCGCCTCTCATTGCAGGCGGCGCCTGGCGGCCGTTGCCGCCCTATATTCCCAGGATAGCCCAGGGCAATCCACCGACCAATGACGTCGAACCCAAGATCCACCTTAGAGGATCAGCGGAGGATCCGCGCCGTCCCACGCCGATCGAGACGGCATGTCGCGTCTTCGTGCTGGTCCGGAGCGGTGTGCCCGGCTTGGCTGCGGTCGGTGCCTGCGTGATGCCGATCTGTCATGACCTATTGCGACAGGTCGCATCCGCCGTTCGGCTAGGTCACAGCCGGGCATCGCCGGCCTGCGATCAAGCAGCACAGGCTGCCGGAATCTGACACCATTCCCTCCTGGAGCCGCGCCGTTGGGGTGACGATGACCGATGTGAGCAGTACCGATTTTGCCGTCGTCGTTTACAGGGAGGATGACGCCTGGGAGGCGGAGCTCCTGCCGACGGCCCTGACGGGGAACCTGGAAGGCCTCATCCATGCCCTGCGCCAGCAGCCGAGCATCGGCGGCACCATCGGGCTGGTCGCGGTGGGGGACGATTTCTTCGTGGCCCTGCGCATCATCGGCAGCCAGGTCTCGGTGTTCCTCTCCGACCTGACCGCCTCGGTTGACTGGCCCCTGGCCCGCCAGGTGCTGGACTACCTGGACATCCCGGTGCCCGATGACGACGACGACCTGGACCAGGTGCTCCCGGCGGGGGACCTGTCCATCTTCGCCGACCTGGGCATCGACGAGATGGACCTCGGCGCGCTCTCCGGGGACCTGGACATGTTCCCGGACGAGGCCCTGGAGAGCATCGCCCGGAGGCTGGGGTTCGGGCCGGCGCTGAAGCGCGCGCTTGACGGCGCGCTCGGCCCGTGATTCCGGGCTACCTTGCATCGTTCGAGCCGGCGATGCGCCTGGCGCTCGGCCAGGCGGCCGGCTCGCCTGGCGAGGGGGACACCGACGTCCCGGTCGGCGCCGTCGTCCTGGACGGCGCCGGTGCCGTGGCCGGGGCCGGGCGCAACCGCCAGGAAGCGGACAGCGACCCCACCGCGCACGCGGAGATCGTGGCTATCCGCCAGGCCGCCAGGGCCAGGGGCCGCTGGCGGCTGGACGGCTACACGATTGTGGTCACGCTCGAGCCGTGCACCATGTGCGCGGGGGCAGTCACCGCCGCCCGGCTGGGCCGGCTGGTGTACGGTGCCGCCGATCCCAGGGCTGGGGCCGCCGGCTCGCTGTGGGACGTGCTGCGTGACCGGAGGCTCCCCCATCGCGTCGAGGTGATCGGCGGCGTCCTGGAGGACGAGTGCGCCGAGCTGTTGCGGGGGTTCTTCGGCCGCCGCCGCTGACCAATCCAGCAGATCCCGGGCGCATCGGCTCTGTGCGGCGGGCGGGCCGCCGAGTCGGGTAGGCTCAACGGCGGTGGAGTCGCCTAGCGGCCGAGGGCGCACGCCTCGAAAGCGTGTGAAGGTGCGAGCCTTCCGTGGGTTCAAATCCCACCTCCACCGCGAGCGCACCTGACGGGGTCGGGCGCACCCGTGTGGTGCGCGGCGCAATGATCTTTGAGAGCGAACCGAACCGGGCTTCCGGAGTGTCCCTTGCCTGAACCGCAGAGCACGGCGTTCTTCCTGCTGCTGATCGTGGTGTTCGCAGGCCTGATGTGGTGGATGGCCGTCGCGAAGCAGGTGGTGTTCCGTGTTCTCGCTGCCTGCCTGGCGTTCATCCCCGCGATGGCCTTCGGCGTGGCGGCCGTGAACAAGTATTACGACTACTACCAGAACTGGAACTCCGCTATTTCGGACTTCACCGGCCAGAGCAACCAGGCGGCGGAGGTGCCGACCACCGCGACGGGCACGGGCGCGAAGTTCAGTAACTTCCTGGGCAGCACCATCGACCAGGCGGTCGCGGCGCAGTTCGGCTACACGGTGCACCTGGACGTGCCGGGCCGGCTCAGCCACATCACGCGCAGCGTCTACGTCTACCTTCCGCCGCAGTACTTCCAGCCCTCCTACCGTGACTACCGCTTCCCGGCCATCGAGCTGCTGCACGGCTTCCCCGGCACGCCCGAGGACTGGATCACCGTTGTCGGCGTCACCTCGATGATGCAGCAGCTCATCAGCACCGGCCAGGCCAAGCCGGCGGTCCTGGTCATGCCCGACGCCAACGGCGGCCGGACGATCTCGCTGCAGTGCCTCAACCAGTTCCGCGGCCCGCAGGACGCGACCTACCTCGCCGAGGACCTGCCCCAGTACATCTCGCAGAGGCTCCGGGTGCAGCCGCCCGGCCAGGCGTGGGGCATCGCGGGCTATTCCGAGGGTGGCTTCTGCGCCGCGAACCTGGGCCTGAAGTACGGCAACTTTTTCGGCTTCTCCGGAGTGCTCAGCGGCTACTTCCAGCCGTCAGACAACCAGCTCGGCGACCCGCCGCGGCTGGTGAATCCGTTCGGCGGGAACGTCAAGGTGCGCCGCGAGAACACTCCCGACGACTTGGTCCTCTCCCTGCCACCGGGGAGCAAGATCCCCCAGTTCTGGCTCGGCGTCGGTGCTGCCGACCACTCCGATTACAAGAACGCCCAGATCTTCGAGCAGCTGCTGCAGACCCGCCAGCCCGGCGTGGTGCTCAAGGTCGTGCCCGGGGGCGGCCACACGATGTTCACCTGGCGCTCCCTGATGCCGCCGCTGCTCGAATGGATGACGCCGCAGCTCGCCGGGGAGGCCGCGGCGCAGCAGGCCCGGCAGACGCACGCGGCCGCGCGGGCCGCCGCGGCTAAGCACCAGAAGGCCGCGCTGCAGACGGGGCATCACAGCTAGGGCCGGCGCAGCCCGGCGCGACCCGGCCCTGTCGGGCCAGGTCCGCCGCGCCGGTGCCGCCGCCGCTCAGTCCAGCTCGAGGACCCGCGCGTGCAGCACGGTTCGCTGGTGCAGTGCAGCCCGCAGCGCCCGGTGCAGGCCGTCCTCGAGGTAGAGCTCGCCCTTCCAGCGGATCACGTGGGGGAACAGGTCGCCGTAGAACGTGGAGTCCTTCGCCAGGACGGTGTGCAGATCGAGCACGTTCTTCGTGGTGATGAGCTGGTCGAGGCGAACCGGGCGCGGCGGTATCTCTGCCCACTCGCGCGAGTTCCGCGCATGGTCTGGGTAGGGCCGCCCCTCCCCGACCTGCTTGAAGATCACACCTGCCGAGTCTAGATGAGCCGCCGCGGTCCCGCCCGGAAGAACCCGAGCATGTGCACGCGATTGCCGCCTGCCGCGGTGGTGCTCCCGGCCGGCTGCTGCCGGGACTCGTCTGGCCTCCGGGCCGGCCGGACGCATAGCATGGCCGGAGCCATGGGAGGCCAGAGCCGGGCAAGATGGGCGATTCTGGCTCCTGGCAGGCCGGCTCGTGGCAGGGTGGTCAGCGACGCACGACGGTGAAAGCTCCAGGGGAGAACATATCATGAGACGTCGGCTTTTCCGCGTTCCCGCGGCATTGGCGGTGACTGCCCTGCTCGCTGCGGGCTGCGCGGGTGCGGACGGCTCCTCGGCGTCATCATCCGGCGTTGAGCTGCACAACCTGACGATCGCGGCCGTCCCGGCGGACGACTCGGCCGGCTTGTATATCGCGCAGCAGCGCGGGCTGTTCGCTGCCGAGGGGCTGCACGTGACGATCGTTCCGGCCATCAGCAGCGCGGAGGTCATCCAGGAACAGCTGGCCGGCAAGTTTGACATCACGGACGGCAACTATGTCTCCTATATCCTCGCGAACGCCCAGCAGCACGCCGACCTGGAGGTACTGGCCGCGGGATCCATCATGGAGCCGCGCTGCCAGGAAGTACTGATCCCGGCCGGCTCGTCGATCACGAGCATCGCCGGCCTGCGGGGGAAGCGGATCGGCGTCAACGTGCTGAACAACATCGGCACGGTGCTGGTCGACGCGGCGCTCAGGGCCTACGGGGTCTCGCCTGGTGACGTGCATCTCGTTCCCATCCCGTTCCCTGCGATGGCTGGCGCGCTGAAGAAGCACCAGGTGGACGCCGCATGGCTGCCTGAGCCGTTCATCACGGGCGCGGAGGAGACGGTTGGCGCCGAGCCGCTCGCCGACCTTGATATTGGTGCCGCCCAGAACCTCCCGATCGCCGGGTACGTCGTCACCAAGACCTGGCTGCAGAAGTACCCGAAGACCGCCGCGGCTTTCCGCAAGGCGCTGGTCGAGGCGCAGCGGATCGCGGACACCGACCCCGCCGCGGTCGAGAAGGCCATGGTGGCCTATTCCGGGGTGTCGGCCACGGCAGCGGCGGTCATGGCGCAACCGGACTTTCCGCTGGACACCGACCCCGTGCTGATCCAGCGGATCTCCGACCTGATGGTGGAGTTCGGGCTGCTCCGAAAGGCGTACCCGGTCCAGCAGATGATCGCCCCCGGCGCCTGAGCTGGGCGGGGCCGGGGCGCGGCGCTAGGGCCAGCCGGCCCGGCGCTGCGGCTCGCCGTAGATGGCCGCCAGCAGCTTGACCCGGGGATCGTACCGGGCGTCGACGACCTGCTCGGTCCAGCCGCGGATCTCCGGGAACGCCGCCCGGGCCAGGCGGAGCAGCACCCGGGAACGGGCGGGATCCCAGGGCGCGTTCCGGAACACGGGGTTGCCGTCGTCGCGCCGCTCCCGGTCGAACGCCACCGAGGTGCGGGCGAACTCGACATGCTCCTTCTGGCCGAGGAAGAACGGCCGGAGGAACTCCAGCCCGGCCAGCACCGCCGCCCGGACGTCCCGGCCGACCAGGTCCGGCGCGTACAGCGCCACCTCGACGAGCGGCTGCACGGCGGCGGCGTGGTAGTGCAGGGCGTCGCGCTGCACGAAGTCGAAGGTCCGGCCGTCCGGCTCGCCGGACGGGCCGGCCGGGTAGTTCCGCGCCACGAAGCCCCGCAGCAGCCCCGGCACCGCCGCCCGTGCCGCCCCTTCCCCGGCCACCGTGCACGCCACGGTGCGGATCAGCAGGCGGCGGGCGGTCCAGTTGCTGGCCCTGCTCGGGCTGTTGCCGGCTACCCGTTCAAAGAAACGGTCCCCGCTGGCCGCGAACTCTTTTGCCCAGTTCAGCAGCGTGGACTGCGCTCCCGCCGGGAGCGAGCCCGCCACCAGGTCGACCGCCTGCAGCAGCGGGACGAAGAACCACTCGTCGACCGGGTTCCCGGCCGGCCGGTAGGCCTCGGCCCACGAGATCAGGGCCGAGGCGGCGGCGGCGCGGCTGTGGGAGCGCAGCGGCTCGCGTGCCCAGCGGCCGGCGGCGGCCAGGGCGAAGATGGCGGGAAAGTTCTGCTTCGCCCGGTCGGATCGCACGTGGCCTTGATGACCGTTCAGGGTGCCCGCGAGCTCGAAGCGCTCCACCGGCCGGGCCACCAGATTGAGCGACTCCCCGGCGACCTGGAACACCCGCGCGAGATCCGGCGGCACGCCCCCAGCGCGCTCCGGGTCGAACGCTGCCGCCAGGCCCCAGTTCAGCCGGGGACCGCCGGTCACACCCTGTCCCCGGGGCCGGGCGGCTCATCGGCATCGCGCACGCGATGTCCCGGCGGTGACGGTCCCGCCTGCCTCCCGGCGCGGGCGACGACCGGCGGCTCCCCCTGCCGGATGACCGCCGGGCTGCCATTCTCGTCGTAGCCGGTGACCACTCTGTTCGTGGCCGCTCCCGCGCTGGCACGTGCCTGCGCACCAGGATGGACCCACCGCGGTCAGTTCCGCCACGGGCCGCGCGGGGCGCCGCGCCCGCCCGCCAGCCGCCGCGCCACCAGCAGCGCGACGGGCACGATCCACCAGGCCGCCCAGCTGTGATGGCCGGGGCCGGCGCTGGCCACCAGCGCGACCACGGCCACGGCCGCCAGCAGCGGGACGATCAGCGCCGGCCCCGGGTGCCCGGGCCCGCGAGGCCGGGCCGGCGGGGGACCCTGCACGGCACGCGCCAGGGCGGGAAGATCGGCCATCAGCTCGCCGAGCTCGCCCAGCGTCCGCGCGGCCAGGGCGCGCCCGGTCCGCTCGTCTAGCTCGTCCGATGTCAGCCGGCCCGCCTGGAAGTGCTCGCTCAGCGCCGCCACGACCTCGTCACGGTCGGTGTCGGAGGCCCTCATCTGCGGGGCCTGCTGGCTGTCCTGCGCCGTGTTCATCAGCCACCTGCCGTTCTCCTGCCTGCCGGGGCGCCGGAACCGCTGCAGGCCGGGGCAGTCCGTTTGCCTGCAACCCAGTCTCGCCGGCGGGGGGCGCGGGCGCGACGCCGCGATGTCATGAGCCGAAGGTGACATCTGTCACGGCCGGCTGCCGGAAGCGGGGCGGCACGGCCGAAGCGGCCGCGGCCGGCGTGCGGCTTCCCCGTCGCCGGCAGCCGGCGATCCGGGCACCGGCTACGTCGAAGGCCGCGCAGCCGGGATCTCGACGGGAAGGAACTCTGGCCGGTCGAGGACACGAAGCCACGATCCGTCGGCCTGGCGGCGGGCAACCTGGGCGCGTGCGCCCGCCCCATCCTTGGCGATCGTCGCCGTAAGGGCGATGTCGCCGAGCAGCAAGGTAGGCAGGGGCTCCTCCGGCTCGAAGCGCGGTGCGCTGGCGAGCACCTGCGACCAGAGCTGGCGTATCGCGTCACGCCCGGCGGTCATGCCCCCTGGCGGGTAGGCGATGACGGCGTCTTCCTCATAGAGGCTGGCCACCCCGTCTGCGTCTTTGGCGTTCGAGCGCTCGACAAACAGCCGGGTCAGGTCTTCGGGGGTGGCCGCCTTCTGGCGATCCGGCATTTCAGTTCTCCATGGTGGTGAGAGGTCCGCTGCCGCCAGTCTGGACGCTCCATCGTCAGAAGTCTAACAATTGATAATGTTCCGATCTATGATTAACAGTTATGGAGCTGCGTCAGCTTGAGTACGTCGTGGCCGTCGCCGAGGAGGCGAACTTCACCCGGGCGGCGGCGCGGGTCAACGTGACGCAGCCGGGGATCAGCGCCCAGGTGCGCCAGCTGGAGCGGGAGCTCGGCCAGCCGCTGTTCGACCGCTCCGGGCGGAGCGTGCGCCTGACCGCTGTGGGTGCTGCCGTCCTGCCGTACGCCCGGGCAGCGCTTGACGCCGCAAGAGGCGCCCGTCTCGCGGTCGATCAGCTCACGGGCCTGGTCCGGGGCAGCGTGGCCATCGGGATGGTGAGCGGCTGTTCGCTGCCGGTCCTGGCCCGATTGCTCGCTGGCTTCCACGCTCGTTACCCGGGTATCCGGATTGGCCTCAGCGAGGACACCTCCGAGCGGCTCATGGAAGGCGTCCGCACGGGCGGCCTGGACCTGGCGCTGGCAGGAGTGACCGGAGAGCGCGCGGGCGACGTCGCGTCCTTCCCCGTGGTGGACGAGGCCCTTGTGGCCGCGGTCCCGCTCTCCCACCCGCTGGCTCCCCGCCGCACCATCGGCATGGCGGCACTGGACGGGGTGCCGGTCATCAGCCTCCCCGGCGGCACCGGTGTCCGCTCGGCGTTCGATGCTGCCTGCGCACGCCAGGGCGTCCGCCCGAACGTCGTTTTCGAGGCGAGCGCCCTTTCCATGGTCGCTCAGCTGGCCGCTGAGGGACTGGGCGTCGCCATCCTTCCGTCCTCGGTCGCCGACGCCTCCGCGGAGACGCTGCGTGCGATCGGCCTCAGCCCCGAGGTCCGGTCCCGTCTCGACCTCGTCTGGTCACCCGGGCGGAGCCACAGCCCGGCAGCCGGGGCTCTTATCCATCACGTCGCTCACGCCCTGCCTGCCGCCTAGCACCGCGAGCCGGCCTGCCAGCGGCCGGCGGTCGCCGCGCCCGCCGCTGCAGGCCTGCGCCCGTGTGCCCCGGAGCGCCGTCACGCGTGGAGTGCGCTGCCGTCGACGCTGCCCGGGTCAGCCGCACCGCCAGCCGCCGACGTGCCTGCGGACAGCGCCGCCAGCTAGCGCGCTACCGCCGCTGCCGGCTCGCGCAGGCGTGCGCGCCGGTCGAGCTCACGGTTGAGGGTGATGGCCGAGTTGATCAGCGACAGGTGGGTGAAGGCCTGCGGGAAGTTGCCAAGCTGCTCGCCGGTGGACCCGATCTCCTCGGAGTACAGGCCGAGGTGGTTTCCGTAGGTGAACATCTTCTCGAAGATGAGCACGGCGTCGTCGAGCCGTCCTGCCCTGGCGAGGGCATCGACGTACAGGAAGGTGCAGAGGGAGAACGTCCCCTCGTCGCCGTGCAGGCCGTCGGGCGAGGCGGCCGGGTTGTAGCGGTAGACCAGGCTGTCGGAAACCAGCTCCTTGTTCATGGCGTCCAGGGTGGACAGCCACCGCGGGTCGGTGGGCGAGATGAAGTCCTCCAGCGGCATGAGCAGCAGCGAAGAGTCCAGCACATCGGTGTCATAGTGCTGGGTGAACGCCTTGATCTTGTCCTTCCAGCCGCGGGTCATGACCTGCTTGTACAGCTGGTCCCTGGCGGCTGTCCATTTCGCGGTGTCCGCCGGGCGGCCGTGCCGTTGGGCTAGCTTGATCGCCCGGTCGAGGGCGACCCAGCACTGGAACCGGCCGTAGGTGAAGTCCTTGCGGCCGCCGCGGGTCTCCCAGACACCCTCGTCAGGCTGGTCCCAGTTGTCGGCGACCCAGTCGACGATCTTGGTGAGCGCCAGCCAGCCCTCGTAGGCGATCGGCAGCCCAGCGTCATCGCCGGCCAGGATCGTGTCGGCTGCCTCGCCGTAGATGTCGAGCTGGAGCTGGTCGGCCGCGCCGTTGCCGATCCGCACTGGCCGGGATCCGCGCCAGCCCTCGAAGTGGTCGAGGATCTCCTCGGTCAGGTCGGACGAACCGTCCACCCGGTACATGATCTTGAGCGGGCTGGCGCCGTCCGCGGCGGCGCCTTCGGTCACCCGGTCCCGCATCCAGGCGCCGAACCGGGCGGCCTCCTCCAGGTATCCCAGGTTGGACAGGGCGTGCATGGTCAGCGACCCGTCCCGGATCCAGGTGAACCGGTAGTCCCAGTTCCGCTCGCCGCCGGCCTGCTCGGGCAGCCCGAACGTCGCCGCCGCGACCGGCGCGCCGGTGGGCTGGTAGGTCATCAGCTTGAGGGTCATCGCCGACCGGGTCACCATCTCCCGCCACCGGCCGGTGTAAGTGGACTGGTTCAGCCAGTTCTTCCAGTAGGCGGCGGTGTCGTCCGCGAGCCGCTGCAGCTCGGCTGGCTGCAGCACTTCCGGCTGGCCCCCCATGGACTCCAGCACGACGCCGCGGCCGCTCTGGCCCTCGCGCATGGTAATCGTCGCGCGCAGCCCGTTCTCGGTGCGCTCGATGCTGGCCCGGCCCTCGTCCGCCTCCCGCCGTACCGCGGTGTGCACCGTCAGTTCCATGCCACTCGCGGTGCGGAACACCGCGCCCGCGTCGCTTACTTCGACGGTGTGGCTGGCGCGGCCGTAGTCGAACCGCGGCTCGATCTCGACCACAAACTTCATGGTGCCGCGAGCCACCCGCAGATGCCGGACCAGCCGGTGCCGGTCGGTCGGCGGCCCCTCGATGACTGGCATGAAGTCGAGAACCTCACCGACGCCGTCCGGGGTCATAAACCGGGTGATCAGCATCGCGGTGTTCGGGAAGTACAGCTGCTTCGACACGTAACTATCGGTCGCAGGCGAGATGCGGCAATAGCCGCCCTTGTCGGCATCCAGCAGCGAGCAGAACACGCTCGGCGAATCGAACCGCGGGCAGCAGAAGAAATCGACCGTGCCGTCCGTGGCCACCAGCGCTGCCGTATGCAGGTCACCGATGAGGCCGTGATTACTGATGTCAGGGTAGCGGTCCACAGTTGCCCCTCATTTCGGTTGGTCAGATGCGCTCCCGCTCGTGCGTTCCCGCTCGGCCGCTCGTGCCTTCCCGCTCGGCTGGTCGCGTGTTCCCGCTCGGCGCACCCGCCACGCTCGCATCCAGAAGGTCAGTGCCGCATCACCCAGGCGGGGTGATCGCCAGCAAGGCACCGTCCAGCGCGAGGCGGCAGGCCCTGTGCGAGGCCCTGGAAGGCATGCGGGCGGTCACCCTCCTGGAGGGTGATGCGCCCGGCCGGTCGGGCAGCCAACCTGGGTGATGCCAGCCGGACAGGCGACAGGCACCTCGCCAGGGAACTCGACGTGAGCCCGGGGACATCGACGCGGCCGTTGGGAGAGCCGGCACACAGCACTTGCACAGCATCTGCCAGCGCCTGCACCTCAGCGGCGCTGAGCTGGCAACCAGGGCCTCCGGCTTTCTGGAGCCGGTTATTCAAAATGGAGATGGAACGCCGGCTCAGGGACGCGATAACCGGACTGACCACGGAGATGGCCGGCGCTCCGGCGGATCTTCGGAACGGACCGCAGGCTCCTGCTGTGGATAACTGTTACCGTCCCCGTTATTTGAACATCCAACGGCTGAATTAACTGAGGACGATTCGGCACAGTTCGGCGAGGATCGCAGGCAAACCGACCACTTAGCGTAACGGACGGCGAGGCCTAGGGCGCGCGCGTACCCGCCGATCTGGAGTAGTTCCGCTGGCACGGGAGTCACCGTTCGCTGCGCGCAGATCCGGGAAATCTGCGTTGGCTTCGCGGGCTGCCTTGCTGCTTGGTCGCGCGCATGGCCCAGCGGCGCCTTCGGGGACTCGTGCAGGCGGCTAGGCCGGCGGAGATCCTGGGTCACGATCCGGCATACTTCCCGCTCGGCCTGTCCTGCTTCGGCCGGCTATTAGGCTTGCGGGCAAGTACTTGCCAGGCCTGAAGAAAGCCTGAGCGCATCCGCAAGGCGAGCCGCCTGACCCGCCTGGATGTTCCTGGCCGGCAAGGCAGGCAGAAGGATGCCGGGGAGGGGTGCTGGAGCCACCGGGCCAGAGCAGGGCAAGCCAGGCCGCTGACCGAGGTGACCAGGCTGGCTTGGGTACGCGCAAGCCCGAAGCCGGTGCTGGCGAGCCCAGGAGGATGCTCGGCTGGGGCCGCCACCCGGCCTGGGCCGGCGTGCTGATGGTGCTGGCCGCCGCCCTGCTCGGCGCGGCGTTCACGGTGGCCTCCCACCGCGACCCCGGCCGGGCGCTGGGCATCTTCATCGCCGGGGGCACGGTGGCCGCCGGGACCAGCGTCAGGGCTCGCTCGGCCTACGCGATCATCCCGGTGCCCGCACTCGCGTACGCGGCAGCGGCCGCCATCGCCGGGCTCATCCACGACCACGCGGTCGATACCTCGCGGACCGCGCTGACGCTCAGCGCCGTGCAGTGGCTCGCCAGCGGGTTCCCCGCGATGACCGCCGCCACCGCGCTGGCGGTACTGATCGCCATAGCCCGGCGGCTGCTCAGCACGCTGGGCGAGCGCTCCTCGCCGTAGCACATCTGGCGCGACCCCACCGGCTGGCGCGCCGCGCAGGGCCGGGCCGGCCGGCCGCCGATGCGCCGCTGGACCGTCCGGATTCCTCCAAGGTGAGCCTGGCAAGCTTCAGGCAGCCCGGTGCCGCACCCCCCAGGGGCACGCCACGGTCGTCGTCGGCCATGTCCACCCTGGTGATCGCCGTGTAGGGGGCCGCGGTCAGGATCGGGATGTCATCACCAGAGCGGCCGGCAAAGTGGCATGCCTGGCTGGTGAGGTGACAAGCGCCTGGCCGAAAAAGGAAGCAGCCCCGGATCGCGCGGCCATGGCTGCTGGCTGGTCGGCGTGCCTTGGCCTCGGATAACGAGGCTGGCTGCCCATTGGCGTTGTCGGTCGTGCGGGCGCGGCGACGGTACTAGTACGGGCAGGTCGTGAGGCCGTACGGCGGGTTCGGGGTCGAGGACGAGCTGCTGGCCGGCTTCTTTGCAGGGCTTGACGAGGAATTCTCGGGAACGGAGCCCGGCTTGGACGAGCCAGGGGAGCCAGACGGGGCAGCAGAGCCGGACGACGCGGACGCGGAAGGCGTGCTCTGCGCCTGGGAGTAGGCGGGCACATCCGACTGCGAGCCGGCGTTGGCAGCGGCCTGCGCGTTCGCCGGGACGGACTGGTCGTTCTGCTCTGCGGCGCTGACGTAGTCCGAGGCGTTGACGCTGTCCGCGCCAAACATCTCCAGCCCCGGTGCCTGCGCGGTGACCTGGGAGCCGAGCAGCACCTCCACATGGCCGGCCGGCAGCGACGACAGCGGGGTGGCGGATTGCACGCCCATGACGTCGGCGATCACCTGCGCGTTCGCGTCGGCGGCGCTGCCCGCACCGTAGAAGACCTCGGTGTCGTCGCCGACCGGCTGCGACTGGGAGGAGGAGTTCTGGGCGGCGCCGGCCTTGTAGCCCATCGCGACGAGGTCCTGCGAGACGTCCGCGGCCAGCCCGTCGGTGCCGCTGCCGTCGTAGACATCCACGGTCACCGACGAGGCCGTCGACGGGATCACCGACGACCCGTAGAACGCCTCGTAGACCTGCTGCTGGATCTGCGGCACGTCGATGTAGTTCGCGCTCTGCAGGCCCGGGTAGCCGGGGATGTAGACGTCGTTCGTCGATATCTCGGGCAGCGTGCCGAGGCTGAGGTTGGTGGGGGACAGCGCGCGCATGGCCTGCGCGAACCCGATCAGGTTCCAGCCGCTGTCGTACATGAGGTAGCTTTGCGCGTTGCTCAGCAGGGTGGTGAGCGCGCCGACGTCGCTCAGCACGCCGCTGGTCTTCAGCTTCCACACGATGTACTCAATGGCGGCCTGCTGCCGGGCGGTACGGCCGATGTCGACCCCCGGCAGGGTGTCGCGCGACCGGACGTAGGCCAGTGACTGCGCCGCCGGCAGGTGCAGGTACTGCCTGCCGCCCTTCTTCGCGTTGTAGCCGTCGGCGTAGGCGTCGAACCCCGAGTTGTCGGTGCCGGTGAGCGGATCGTTGTCGGTCAGGTTCGCCCCGGCGGGCAGGCCGCCCTGGGCCGGGGCCGGCTGGATGCAGACCTCCAGCCCGCCGAACTGCTGGGCCAGCTCGTAGAAGCCGATGATGTTCGACTCGACGAAATGGTCGATGTGCACACCGGTCACCGACTCGACGGTCTGGACCTCGAACAGCTGGCCCGCCTGGTTGGCGGCCAGGTACCGCTGGGCCTGGGTCATGCTGGAGTCGTATGTCTGGTCGAGCGACGCGTCGTAGGCGAAGGCGTAGGCCGCGTCGATCTTGCCCTCGGTGAGCCCGTCGTAGGTGGCGTGCGGGTAGTTGACGACGTCGTCACGGGGGATCGAGAAGCCGACCGCCTTCTGCCCGCCGGCGAAGATGTGGATCAGGATCAGCGTGTCAGTGTCCTGCGAGCCCTCAAGGCCGGCCTCGACCGCCGACTCGCTGCCCGAGTGCGTCTCGGTGAGCTGCCGGACCGACAGATCCTGCCCCTGGAAGGTGGTCCGGCTCTCCAGCCCCATCACCAGGATGTTCATCGCGCCGACAGACGGAGCGCTGCCGAGCCCGACGCCGCCGCCGAGCACGTCGGCCAGGCCAACGACCTCGTGGGCGTAGCCGGCCACCACCAGGGTGATAGCAGAGGCCACGCACGCGACCGCGTAGCCGACCCTGCCTGCGGTGATCGGACCGAGCTTCAAACCACGCACGCCCAAACTCCCCCGACCCCGGCCTCTACCTCAGCCAGAATCTACGTTAATCCAGAGCTACTGCTACCCTGCGCCGATAATTCCGCCCTAACCTGCGAAAATCCTGAAGAGGGGCACCCCGAACCGGACGCCGTCGCTTCCCGGCCTCATGATGACTCCGTGGCTCCCCCTCAATATTGCCTAGTCAGACTGGGCGACAGAACCGGATGACCGGTGTGCTCATCCGCCAGACCGTCACGGCTTGAGCAAGCGCGCCGATTCGATCCGGTCGCACGCCAAGCGGGAGCTCAGATTACGCTCAGTGACCAGGCCTGGCCTGCGGCCCGTGCGCGAATAACCGCCGTTCGGCCCGCTCCGGACAGTCATGACGTTTTATCGTCGGTGCCGCGCAGAAATGGGCTTGCTGCGCTGCCCGAAGATAGCCGACGGCGGGCTTCTGTCGCTTGCTGCTGGCTTGTCGCGGGTCCCGCAGTCGGCAGCAATCCCAGGTGCGGTACCTGCCTGCCCCGGAACCGTGACGGAGAGGCGGGTGGCAATCCACATGCTGGCTAACTAACTAACGGGGCCAGGCCGTCTGCCTGGGCGATGTGGCCTGCGGTGTCGCTGCGGATCAGCCGCGTACTTATCGCCGCGTCTCCAGCAAGCGCGGCATCAGCAGGACGAATCGGCGAGTGCGTAGTAAGCATCGAGGTCGTACGGGTAGCCCTTCGCCAGCGGCCCATCGCCGCGCGGGTCGCCGGAGCCGTTGACGAGGATGCCGTCCTGGTTGAGCGCATAGCTAACGTAGCCGCGCGCCAGCTTGTAGATCAGGTCCTGGCTGCCCACCTCGTACCTCGCGGCGGCCGGAGCGCTGGCGCAGCTGAAGTGGCCGAGGACCGAAAGCACGATCCGGCTGGCGGTGACGTTCATCCAGCCCTCGAAAACATATAGCGCGGAGCTGCGCAGACCCGAGTCGTCACGGGAATCGAACTCGCGGCCCATGCAGCAATTGCCCTCTTCCGGCGACGTGCTGCCGCCGGCGATGCGCGCCGTGACCGGCGCGCCCTGCCAGGTGCCGGACACCGAGCTGGCGACCGGCTTGTCGAAGGTGTCCGCGGCGAGCTGGTTCCATATCCCCACCAGGTCGCTGGCCTGGTGGCCCATCCACACGAACGGCCGGGCGATCGCCGGGCCGGCCGCCGGCCCCGCCGCCTGGTAGCACCGCCAGGCGTTGGTGAACCCGGCGGCGCGCAGGCGCGCAATAAAAGCGGTGTAGTCGAACCTGGTCAGCATGGTGTCCCAGGCGGCCGGGCCGAAGAACTGGATCGCCGCCAGCTCGACACCCACGTACCCGTCCTGGTAGTTCGGGTTGTAGTCCTTCCCGAAGTCACCGTAGCCGCACAGCCCGGACGAGAAGTTGTTCGCGTCGTTGTAGGTGTAGTTCCCGGCCAGTCCGAGCGCTTCCTCCAGCAGCGCCACCTTGGCCTGTTCGGCAGCCGGGAGCTGCGCCCACGCCGGGCCGTTCTTCAGCAGCACCAAGGCGTCCGCCACCAGGCCGTGCGACCACCCTTCGAGCCCGCCGTCCGCATCCGGCTCGTTCCCGCCCGCAACGAGGTGGCCGACCTGGGCGAGCAGGGCGCTGTCCACGGTCCTCCCGTTGCTGCCCGCGGCGCGGGGATCCTCCTTCTCGACCAGGGCCAGAAAGAACAGCACGGCGGCTTCCCTGACCGCCGTCGGGCTGGTGCCGGGACGATGGTCGGACGCGGACGGCGCCCTGAACCCGATCAGCGGCGCCGCGACAGCGGAGTCGATCAGCACCTGGCCGAAGCCGGTACCGGGACCGACGCCGGGGCCCAGCCCGGCCCCCGGCGTGCTCACGGGGGACGCCGCCCCCCTGGACGGCGAGGGTCCCCCGGGCCCGGCGGCAGCGCCGGAGCAGCTGATGGCGGACGGCGCCGCGGCAGGGCCGGTGAACGTTGCCTTCACGGCCGTGGAGGCCCCGGGCGCGAGCGTGCCGTTCCAGCTCGCGCTGGTGACCATGACGGCCTGGCCGGACTGCGACCACGACCCGTCCCAGCCCTCATCGAGCCGCTGGGCGCCCGGGTAGCTATAACGCAGCGCCCAGGACCGGACTCCCGGACTTCCCCCGGTAACCGTGATTCGTGTCGTGAACCCCGTCCCCCACTGCTTACTCACGCTGTAGCTGGCCGAACAATGGCCGCCCGACGCGGGGGCCGACTGCGTTACCACGACCACTACTGCCACGCAGGCAGCAAGGATCACTGCTCCCAGGGAGAGGAGCACCCGGACCCGCCCCTGCTTGACCAGCATGCCCCCCCTCATGCTCCGACGATATCCTCGTAACTGCCAGAACTGGTTGATATAAGCGGGAGTGCCTGATCAACGGGTCTGTCGCACTTTCGGTGGTGACGGATCGTAACCTCATCCGAGGAGGATCCGGTGGCGCAGGAGGGCGAATCCGGCGCGTCCGTTGATCATCTTGGTTTTGGTATTGACGCCTTCGGTGCGGCCGTTGTGGTACGGCATCGTGAGCGCGGCCGTGGCGGCCTGGATGTCCAGGTCCAGGCCGCGGGTGAATGAGTGCACGCGGGGCAGGTCCGCAGCGCGCGCGCCGGTGATCCACCGCCTGAGCCTGGTGTCGTTGCCCGGGCCGGGAGCCAGCAGGCCGGCGAAGGAGCGGATCAGTCCGGCCAGGGCGGTCATCTCCGGGCAGGCGCGTTCGAGGCTGGCGAGCGTCTCTTGCTGGCCGGCCGTGAGGCGTTCGGGCTTGGTTAGCAGGATGCGGGCTGCCCGGCGGGGTGACAGGTGGGGGCGACTGCCCTCCAGGCGGCCCTGGTTGATGTAGCGGACGAGGAGGTTGGAGCTGCCCTGGCAGCCGCGCTCGCGGATCTCGCGCAGCAGCTGCTGGACCGGGACGCCGGGCTCTTCGGCCCGGCGCTTGCGGAGGTAGTCGCGGTGCGGGTCGACGAGGGTGGGGCGGTGCTTCGGGACGCGCTGAAGCCGCTCCGGTTCGCTGGCGCGGTCGTAGCGCTTGACGGTGTTGAGCGAGAGATTCAGGCGGCGGGCGCAGCCGGGCAGGCCGACGTTCTGGGCACGCAGGTTGTGGACCTGCTGCCAGCGCTCCCGGGTGGCGGCGGCCCGCTTTCCTTCCTGCAGGGGCATGCCCTTCGCCCAGCAGGCGCAGTGCGCCGCGACCTCCTTCCGTACGGCTTCGCCGAGGCCGCGCCGTCGCGACGGGCATGACGTGGGCCCGGCACCAACAGGTGCCGGGCCCACGTCTGGCTGTTATCCCTTGGCAGGTCTGGCCTGCCGTGGCTCAGGCGGCGCGGACGCGGGTGGCCTGCGGGCCCTTCGGGCCTTGAGTCACCTCGAACTCCACGCGCTGGTTCTCCTCGAGGCTGCGGAAGCCGGAGCCGTCAATCTCGGAGTAGTGCACGAAGACGTCCGGCCCGTCGGCGCGGGAGATGAAGCCGTAGCCCTTCTCCGCGTTGAACCACTTGACGGTTCCCTGTGCCATGTCGCTCCTTACAGGGGCTGGATACGGGTCCGCACGGTGCGGTCCCCGGGCCGGTTCTCGACGCGACTTCCCCAGATCCCTGAAGCGGCGCGCCCGCAACATCGTTCTCCGCGAGCGTGCAGGTGACACGAACACACAAGACAACTACGACCACCTGGCGCAACCGATCCAGTGCCCGGTTCATTCCCGCCCCGCGGTTGCCGCCTGCCCAGGCAGCCTGACCAAGCCCGGTCCGGGGCCGACCATGCGGAACAGCCCGGACAACGCGGGCTCGCCTGAGACGAAATCGGGAAAAGCCGGGGGCGCCACCCGGCCCGGGCCCTCCGGCGCCAGAACCAGCATCCCGGCACGTCGCCAGCGGCGCGCCCCGAGCGTTAATCGCGAATACCGAACGGCGGGTTATCTGGAGCCCTCCCTGTTTATGCCGCGCCTGACCAGGACGTCTGCGGCGTGGACATGTAGCTGAACACTCGTTCGCGTGGTCACCGCTTAGTTCGAAAAGCATTAGCGACAAGGGGATTTGCACGGGGTCTGCGGAGACACTGTCCAGGTAATGCGTCCAGGACGCAGCAAAAAGCCACAAAACGCCTTCGGCAGCTACAGCGGAGACACCCAGATCCGGGCTCCAGATAACGGCAGATAGTCGCGGCCCGGCGCGGCTCCTAGCAGTGACAACGCGTGATAAACGGCCGCCTGAAATGTGGCCGCTGGATCGGCCGGCTGTGCGTTCATACGCCCAGGTTGTACCCGTCCTGACCGCGTCGGCGCGGACGCCCCGGCGATCGGAGACGCCTGCGGCTGGCGGCAGGTGCGCGCTTGCCAGCCATGGCTGGCGGACGTCAGCCGGGTGGCCGGGCGGCCGTGACCAGGGGGAAGTGATGACCCGGCAGGCCGTACCAGGTCCGCCAGTCCAGCTGCCGCACGGCCACGTCAGCGCAGCCGACGTCCCGCAGCACGGTGGCGTAGCGCTCCGCGCCCTCATCGACGATGCGCAGCCGTCCGCCGGGCCGCAGCACCCGCACCGCCTCGCGCAGCGCCTGCGCCCGCCCGCCGGCGTCCCGGATGTTGGAGATCGCCAGGCTGCTGACCACCACGTCGAACGACGCTGACGCAAAGGGAAGGTCACGCGCGTCCGCGTCGACAAGCTCTACCCGGTCGGCTACGCCCTCGACCACCGCGTTGCGCTCAGCGGCGGCGCGGCTGTTGCCGCTCTGGTCGCGGCGGCGCCACACGTCCGCTCCCACCGCCCGGCCGGCGGGCAGCCGGCGGGCCGCCAGCATCAGCACCGCGCCGCGGCCGCACCCCACATCCAAGACGTGCTCATCGCCCCGCAGGTCCAGCTCATCCAGCAGCTGCGTCCAGATCGCCCGCTTGCCCGGCCCGGTGGAGTACAGGTAACTTGCCGCTGATCCCGCCACCGCCGCGCCGCCCACCGCAGCCAGCGCGGCGGCGGCCGGCCTGCGATGGCGCACCGCCCAGGCCACGGTGCCCGCCAGCCCCGCCTCAATCACGGCGAACACCCCCAGCCCAGCGAACCCGCCGTCGATGCCGTACCTGCCCCGCTGGCCGGCCCGGCCACCGCGGCCGGCCGCCGGGACCTCCGCGACTGGCTCCACCCCGCCAGTCTGCCAGCAACCATGACCGGCCAGGCGGTGCCTCACGAGCTGAGCGGGATCCGCCGGGCACGGCCGGCCCGCTACGCGCCGCCGAAAATGTGCTGCCCAAGCCACGCTGCGTGTGATGGCGCGGCGAGTACATGTCGTCCCGGAGCCGTGCGTAACGGCGGGGTGCCGTCGCGCCGGGTTGCTGCGACGCCAGCGAATTCCCCGCCGCGCACCAGGCGGCGATCCGCCCGGGATCACCGGGCTGGCCGGTACTGAGAACCTTGCGCCCTCCGCAAGGACTCATTCCACTGCTGGCAACTGAGGAGCCGGGTGAACGTACCCTGGCGGACGCACCGCCAGCGGCCACGGCCAGCTCGATGCCTGTTGCCCTGGTCTCGCCCGGTACCTGTGCAAGAAGAACGAATCCGTATTCACTGAACAGGTAACCGGCGGCCGCGATCTTGCCGCCCATCGCCGAGGCACTGGCCGGTATTCAGCTGTCGCTGAGACGCGGAGCCTGTAATGATCACCGGGAGGCCTTGCCGGCCGCATCAGTGGAGGCTGTTGCACCAATGACGTTCCTAATCCGCCATCTCAGCCCGGCCGACTACCCGCTGGTGATCTCGGTCATCGACCAATGGTGGGGCGGCCGCCCGATGGGCGGCAAGCTTCCGCGGCTATTCTTCGAGCACTTCACCGACCAGGGACCCGGCAAAGTCGTTTATGCGGGTCTGAAGCAGCGTGAGCGTGCGTTGGGGTCGCGGGCGTGGTGGCGGTTGGCGGCGGCGATATTGGCGTGGCCGTCCAGGCGCGGCAGGCTGATGGCCAGGCTGCGCAGCGATGCCATGAGACGGGTTGCGTTCCCGGTTCTGACCAGGGACCCGTCTCCCCGGTAGGTGACGTCGCGGACCCAGTGGAGCTTGCGCTCGATCTCCCAGTGGCTGCGGATCCAGGCCGCCAGGGTGGCCGGGTCGGCACCGGAGTCGCCGGTGATGAGATAAACGACGTCGACGGTCTTCTTTCCCTTCTTCATGACCGTGCGGCGGACCTGCGCGACCTGGGCGACCTGGGCGGCGCCTGCCGGTGACGGTGCAGGCAGGGCTGTTCGTGGCGTTTCCGGTGTATGACCTCGCGACGCCGGGATTGGGCGGGGGAGCCGCGGGCCGCCTCACTAATGCCACCGCCGTTTTCGGCCACGTCAGCCTGCGGGATCTGGCGGCCCGGGGCGGCGTGCAGTGAGGATGGCCAGCGTGCGCGCGCCGGACATTATCGTCAGCCTGGTGATGTCGTAGAGGTGCCACGAGGCGCTGGCGGGCACCTTGATGGGGCCGTCGCTCCAGGCGCTCCAGATGCCGGCCTGCTCGCTGGCCCCGGCGCGGGTGACGACGATCAGGCTGCACTGCTCGTCGAGGGGGGCTCCGCTCAGCTGCAGCTCGATGCGGGTTCCCCACGATGTCGCGGTCAGAACCGCCGTGGCCCGCACGTGAGCCGCAGGGTTGTTACCGGAGAACGTGACGCCATGCGCGGCGGCCACGCTGGCGCCCGGCGCGGCGGACGGGCTGGTGCCCGGAGCGGCCAGCGAAAACCCCGCGACGAGACCGACGGCGAGGGCCGCCGCGGTCAGCGCCGTGGCCCGCCATGCTCTGCCCGGCAGCAGCCGCGTCAGCCCGCGTGGGCCCGCGGCCGGGCCTGGCAGCACGCCGCCGGGGACCATCGCCGACGGCAGCCGGGCCAGCAGCCCCGGAATCGGCGCCAGGCGGGCCAGTTCCTCGCGGCACGCTGGGCAACCGGGAATATGGTCCGCCAGGAGCAGCTGTTCCCTGGCGTCTGCCCCGCCGAGCACGTAGGCGCTGAGCGACATCGTTACTGGACAGTTCATGGCCCCGTCATGCCTTGTTCGCTGAGCAATTTGCGAAGTGCCCGCAGGCCGTAGAAGCAGCGCGACCGCACGGTCCCTTCCGGAATGGCCAGCAATTGCGCCACCTCCGCAGTTGAGCGCCGCTGGTAGAACAGCGCGACGATCACCGACCGGTGCTCTGGGCTGAGCTTATCCAGGGCGGCCGCGATCATCCAGGCGTCGAACACCTGGTCCAGCCCGTCGTCGGTCACCGGCAGGGCACTTTCGTCAAGGAACGTCTCCGCAGGCCGGGCCCGTCGCCGGCGGTGGTGGGCTGAGATGGCGATATTGCGGGCGACCGCATGCAGCCAGGATCCGGCGCCGTCGGGCGACAGGTGCGGCGCATGCTGCCAGGCGCGCAGCATAGTCTCCTGGACCACGTCCTCGGCAGCGTGGACATCGCCGTTGACGAGCGGGAGCACGAACCCGACAAGTGGCCGGCGATACCGCGCCATCCAGGTCTTAGCGCGGTCATCGCATTCCGCAGGCTTCACGACAGGTGATACGCGGGCAAGCCTCGCGCTGTTCATGCCCGGGCAGCGCTGAATAACAGATGTGCCCCGGTGTATCTGCCCGGCAGCCGGAGAGC
>JASHPR010000607.1 GCA_030038015.1 Streptosporangiaceae bacterium | reverse complement strand
CCACCGGCCGCGGCGACGTGGGCGCGGCCCGGCACCTGATCGATGCGGCCCGGCGGGCCGGCCGGCCGCACCTGGTCTACATCTCCATCGTCGGCGTGGACCGGGTCCCGGTCGGCTACTACAAGTCCAAGCTCGAGGTCGAGCGGCAGGTGGAAAGCTCCGGGCTGCCCTGGACCGTGCTCCGGGCCACCCAGTTCCACCAGCTCATCCTGCGCGGCTGCGAGATGCTGGCGCGCCTTCCCGTGCTGCCGGTGCCCGCCGCGACCTCGTTCCAGCCGATCGAGGCCGGCGAGGTCGCCGCGCGGCTCGCCGAGCTTGCCACCGGGCCGGCGGCCGGGCGGGTGCCGGACATGGGCGGGCCCGAGATCCGCGGCGCCGGCGACCTCGCCCGCAGCTACCTGGCGGCGCGCGGGCGCCACCGCCGGGTGCTGCCGGTCCGCCTGCCCGGCGCCGCCTTCGCCGGCTACCGCAACGGGGACCACCTGGCGCCCGATCACGCGGTCGGCCGGGTCACCTTCGCCCAGTTCCTCGCCGAGTGGTTCGGTCACGACGCCGCCGCGCGAGGGAGCGCCTGACGTGCCGGCCCGGATACGGGCGGCCCTGATCGTGCTTGCCGCCGGTGACGTGGCGATCGGCGCCGCCGGCATGCCGGCCCACGACGCGATCGGGCCGGTCACGGCGCTGGCCCTGGACGGCGTCCCCGGCCCCGATCTTGGCGGCCGCCGGTACGGCAAACAGCCCGGGTAAAGTACGGGCGGTCGGGTCGCCGCACGTGCGGAGGGAGTCAGCCGGAAATCATGGCTAAGCGATGGAGTGATCTCAGCCCCCGCACCCGCAAGCTGATCATCGTGGCCGGGGTGGCCGAGGCGGGCCTCAAGGCGGCGGCCGCCATCGACCTCAAACGCCGGCCGGCCGACCAGGTCCGGGGCCCCAAGTGGGCCTGGTTCGCGGCGCTGTTCGTCAACTCGGCCGGGCTGATACCGCTGTCGTATTTCGTCTTCGGGCGGCGGAGGGACACCACCGTAGGATGACGGAGCCGGTTCGACCCGTCCACCGGCCCGGAGACCCGCTATTACATCCCCGAGGGCGGCGAGTAAGCGCCGCCTCGCGGCAGCCGGGGGAATTACTCATAGGAGATCATCACCGGCTGCGGAGTGTGTGCCATCGTCTGTGACGGGTTCAGCATCGGCGAATCCTTGACGAAGAAATTCTTCCAGCCGAAAGGCACTCCTGCGGGCGTGGTGTGGGTGACGAAATTCCACGTTTGCTGCTTCATGGCCGGCGTGCCCTGCCCGTCCATGTCCATGACGATGGCCAGGTCGTCATTATGGGTGTCGAGACCCTGCAGGTCGCTGATCTCGCCGAACTTGAACTCGTGCAGCACCAGGAGCTTCTGCGGAAGGCGGTAGTCCGCGGTGAGCTGGCCCAGCCAGTCGACGACGCTGTTCACCTCGCCGATGCTGACGTTGCCGATCTGCTGCAGCGGCAGCTGGTTTGGCTTCAGCGCCCACTCGGGGTCAAGAGCGAGGCCGACGTTGGGCAGTTCCAGCAGCGGCTGGTACAGCCTGGCCTGAGCCAGGAGGCTGTCCCGGCCGGGCTGCAGATCGAGGATCACGTACATGCGGGCCGCGGTGGCGGCCCGTACCCAGGGGCGCAGCGCGGCGACGGGAGTCTGGTATGAATACCCCCCGCCCGGCCCGGGCGCCGACGTGGCGACCGTGGCGATGATCTCGAACGCCGGCAGGACGGGCGCCTTGCTCAGCGCCTGGTAAGACGCTGCCAGCTTCTTGATTCTGGCGACGCTGGCGCTGATGCCCTGCTGACCCAGCGCGCCGAGAGCCGGGACCCCCGGGTGCCCGTAGAGCGCGACCAGCCGGTGCATGGGCACGATCAGCTGCCCGCCGCCGGGCAGCTGCACCCCGGTCATGACGACGGCAAGCCTGGCCTCGAGCCGGCTGGCCGGCCCGAAGCCGCCGCCTACCGCGATGACCTGGCGCGGCCTCGCAGCGGACAGCGCCGCGATGGCGGCCGGGTCGCCGCGCGGGTCGTAGCCGGGCACCGCGACCACGTCGGCGCCCGCGGCCTCCGCCGTCGCCGTCGCCGCCATGGCTTCGGCGGGGTCGTCCTTGGATACCAGGACCACGACGTGCGACAGCACCTTGGGCTGGGACACCGCGGCCAGCCCGGCCGGGTCGGAGGTCACCTGCGCCTGGGGCATCTCCGCCGAGAGCGCGGCGGTTTGCAGCCCGACAGCGAGCACGCTGCGCGGCCGCAGGCCGCTGATCTCGCGCAGCGCGACGAGCGCGCTCGCGGACGCGGCCGGCTGGGCCGGGCCAGCGGCCGCCGCGTGGCCCCGGTAGGCGGCCGCGTTGGTCGCGTTCGCGGCCAGCGGCGAGGACAGCAGGAGCGGCGCATGCGCCTGCTCCGCCAGGGGCACGGCGGCGGCCACATCCGCCGGGCTCTGGTTCACGACCACAACGGCGGGTGCGCACCCCAGCAGCGATCTCGCCAGGCCCGCCGTAACCGCAGCAGGCGATCCGGACAGAACCGACGTGCGCGACGTCGCCGGGCGCGTGCAGGCCGAGGGCGCGGGTGACCCGTGCAGGCCCGCAAAGGTGAAAGACGCGGCGCCCACGACGACGGACAAGGCAGTTATCAGCGCGATTGCCGCGCGGCGCGGGATTGGCCGCCGCAGGCGATCGCCCCATGGTGCTAGCATGCAGAATTCCCCCCTGCGCGATGCCAGCCGGTTAGCCGTTATTGACCTTTGCTGATTGGCTGGGCGAGCCATTTACGGCAGGGGCTATATCGCCTGGCGCGACGGGGCCTAAACATGCGGCTTTCGGCGGCGCTGATTGGCGTCCAATGCGGAGTGGAATGGCCCGATCTATGGCTGCCGAAAGCGGGGGAAGCCTGCGAGTGCCACGTTTTGGGAGGGAATGCGGGGGGCTGGCCCTCCGCGGGTGCGGCTATCCCGACTTGGCGCACGACCGCCGGCTCGCGGCTGGTTCGTCGCGCTGACCTGCAGGGTTCGCGGCTGGCAAGCGGCGAGGCTGCGCGCTAATTCCCGCCCGCAAGGTGGCCTGGGTTCCCCGTACATGCGGACGTGAGGACGACGTCGCGTGCAGGTGCGGCGCAGATCGTGCACTCCTCGCGACGAAAGACCTTGGCCACCATAAAGGGTTCTGGCCGGGCCCAGCCGGGCCAGAACCCTTTATCCCGAGCGATCCGTGGTGACGCCCGCCTGTCAGCTGTACTGAAGGACCACGGGAGGATGCGGGTAGACCGGCAGCGGGAAGAGTCCGCCGGCCAGTTCCTCCACCGTGCCCGGGATCCGGGAGATCGAGTCGACGATGGCGTGGCTGTGGTCGTACTCCGGCCCTGCCACCGCGGTGAGCTTGCCGTGGGAGTAGCGCAGCAGGCCGGAGGCGCCCGGTCCCGTCTTCGGGACCCACAGCCCGCCCTGGCCGTCCGAGACGGGCTGGCCGACAGCGGTCGGGTAGCTGGCGACCTTGGCCCACTTGCGCCCGTTGTAGTGCAAGATCACGGCCGGGCCGGTGAACCGGCCGGCGTCGCCGGTCGCGTAGATGTCGTGCGCCGACAGCGCCAGGACGCCGGACAGCGCAGGCTGGTTGCTGTCCTGCTTCGCCGGGAGCAGGCTCGCCAGGTTCGTGGCCGTCCACTTATGGCCGTTGTAGCGGTACAGGTCCGTGCCGTCGGCGACGTAGGCGCTCCTGGCCGAGAGGGCGTCCCCGTTGCCGCTCACCGTGCTGGAGATCTTGGTCCACTTGTGCCCGTTGTAGTGGTAGATGCCGGCCGACGGCAGCGTCCCCCCGGCCCAGCTGCTGCTGCCGTACGCGTACACGTCATTCGGGGAGAGCGCGGTGCCGCCGCCGAGTTCGCCCGTGAAGGTCGCCACCACGGTGAACTTCTTCCCGGTCCACTTCAGGACCTCAGACTCCGCCTTGGCGGAGGTGACGGTCAGGATGTCAGCAAACACATACACGTCCGACGGCGAGGACGCCGAGGCGCCGGGAACCCACTCGTCCGCCACCGTGGGGAAAGGGACCGCCTTGAAGGTCGTGGCGCCGGTGCGCTCATAGGCAACCGGTACCGCGACCGTCGTGTTTGGCTCCAAGAACGCGAACCCGCTGGCCTTGCCAGTCGCGACGACCGCCTCGAATTCCGCGTTCTGCTCCTCCGTGTAAATGATGTGCCACGCGGGCCGGTGAGCGGGGGCAGGCGACGCGTTCGCGGCACAGGCAAATCCAGCTAAACAGAGCGCCGAGGAAGCACCCGCGACCGTCCTGGCGACCTTGCGCTTCATGACCTTCATCCCCTTTAGCACTTAGCTGTCTGATTACCTCCACTCTCTTTAAACGCCGCACCGGCGGGACAGGTTGTCATATTTGATGACGATTGAAGACGCCGGCCGGGCGGTGCGCAGGGTGGGGATGCGGGGGCTATGGGTGCTGGGGTTTTGGGGGGCCTGCGGGGGGCGGGCCCCCCGCAGGTGCGGCGGCCGGCAGGATGACCGCCGACGGGTGCTCCGGGTCGTGCAGCACCTGCTGGTCGGCGGTGAGCAGCGTGGTCGCGGTCGCCAGCGGCTCGCCGGTGCCGGTGTTGCGGGCGTACCGGGGGTGCGCGCCGCTGGACACCTGGAGCCTGATCCGGTTGCCGCGGCGGAAGCGGTGCGCGGCGGGCCAGAGCGGGAACCGTGCCCGGATGGCGCCGTCAGCCTCGGGTGCGGGCTGGCCTGGGGCCAGCCGGAGCAGGGCGTCGCACACGTTGACCGAGGCGCCGTCCGGGCCCACCTCGCACAGCCGGGCGAAGACGTCGGTGTGCTCGCGGCTGGACCGCACGAAAAGCTCGGCGGTGGCCTCGCCGAAGATCTCAAGGTCGCCCGCCAGCGGCTCGCTGGTGTAGGTCAGCACGTCGGGGCGGGCTTCCAGCACCCGGTTGTCCACCCGCGCCCTGCCCTGCAGCTCAACCGCCCCGCCCAGGCTCGGCGTGGGGTCGGCCGGGTCGTACGTGTAGCGGTCGGGCTCGCCCGGGGCCGGCGGCCCGGTGTCCAGCGCCCCGCCAGGCTGCAGGTGCCACCGCTGCGGCTGGGTTTCCGGGGGCCACCCGGGCAGGTCGCGCCACTCCTCCGCCCCGGTCACGAAGATCCGCACCGGGTCCTGCCGCAGCCCGCTGCGGTCACCGAGCAGGTGGGCACGCAGCCAGGGCAGCGCGTCGGCGACCCAGGCGGCGGCCGCCTGGTTGTCGGCGTGCCGCCACGGGCCGATGGTCAGGTGCGGCTCGTGCCCGGCGGCGCGGAGTGCCGCGTAATCCCGCAGCTGGTGCGGCAGGAAGAGGTCGTACCAGCCGCCGACCATGCTGGCCGGGGCGGTCACCCGGTCCAGGGTGGCGGTGAACCGGCGGCCCTTCCAGTAGCCGTCATCGGGATCGCCGTGCACCAGCCAGTCCTGGTAGCAGGGCGCGTGGCGGCCGGTGGCCAGCCGGTCCAGATCACCAAGCGGCAGTCGGCCGAAAAGCGGCCGCAGCTTTCGGCCGGCTAGCGCCTGCCGCGCCATGGCGAACCGCCGTTCCTGGCCCGCGACCTGGTTGACCCAGGTCAGCGCCGTCTCCAGGGAGAACGCCCCGCCCGCGTAGAGCGGTGCGCGGAAGTCAGCGGAGGAGACCTGCGGGCAGATCGCCCTCAGGTCAGGCCCGGCATCGGCGGCGATCGCCCACTGGACCTCGCCGAGATAGCTCGGGCCCACGGTGCCGAACCTGCCCGGGTACCACGGCTGCTCCCGGAGCCAGGCGACCGTGGCCAGGCCGTCGTCGTGCTCGTCGGGCCCGAACGGGTCGAAGGTGCCGCCCGATCCGAACGTCCCCCGGCAGCTCTGGATCACCACCTGGAACCCGCGCTCGGCCAGCAGCCGCCCGAAGACGACCCCCCAGAAGCCACGCCGCCCGTACGGCGAGCGGACGAGCACCAGCGGCGGCCTGCCGCCGCCAGGCAGGTACCGGTCGGCGAGCAGCTCCACCCCGCCGGGTGCGGGTATCCGCAGGTCACGCTGGACCTTGACGTCGCGGCTGGACGCGGGCGGCAGCTTCATGGCCCGCTCGAAGAAGCGGCTGGCGATCGTCATCTGCCCGGGACTCCTCCTCGTCCGCCCTGAACCATCCTGGCAGCGGCGGCTGGCCATGGCCAGACGCGGGCCCGGCCGCCGGATTTGCGGGACCGGCCGCCTGTCCACCACAATGGGGGGGCCTGGCGATGAGGCTCGCCATAACCGCGGGAACAGCCGCTAATGGCCTCTGCAACCTAGACCGGGAGACCGGCAGGGTGAGGAGGAGGCCGTTAGTGACCGACGTCGTCACGCTGCCGATCCCGGTCATCCAGTTCCTTCAGGTCGCAACCATCGCCGCTGCCGCGCCGGGGATCTCGGGCGTGATCTCGCGGGTGGAGGCGCGGCTGCAGGGCCGGGCCGGGCCGCGGGTCCTGCAGCCGTACTACGACCTGGCGAAGCTGCTGCGCAAGGAGGCGCTGGCGCCGGAGGGCGCGAGCTGGGTGTTCCTGGCCGCGCCGGCCGCCGCCGCGGCCTGCTACCTGACCGTGCCGCTGCTGATCCCGGTGCTGACCAGCTTCGGCCTGCCGCTCGGCTTCATGGGCGACATCCTCGGCGGCGGGCTGATCCTGTCGCTGGCCAGCTTCGCGGTCGCGGTCGCCGCCGCGGAGACCGGGAGCCCGTACGCCCAGCTCGGCGCCAGCCGGGCGAAGACGTTCTCTGCGATCACCGAGCCGGTCATGCTGTTCGTGATCTTCGTTGTCGCGCTGATCACCGGGACCGACCTGCCGTACGCGCTGGCCGCCACCGTGCGCTCGTCCGCGAGCCAGATCGTCCGCCCGGCCCACCTGCTCGCCGCGGCGGCGCTGTTCATGGTGATCTTGTCGGAGACCGCCCGGATCCCGGTGGAGACGCACACCGGGACCAACGAGTTCGGGATGATCGAGGAAGCCCGGCCGTTCGAGCACTCCGGCCCCTACTTCGCGCTGCTGAAGTGGGGATCGTCGATGAAGCAGCTGATCCTGTACACGATCCTGATCAACGTGTTCGTGGCGCCGTGGGGGCTGGCCGCCACGGCGCAGTGGCCGGGCGTGGCGCTGGCGATCGTCGCGCTGCTCGGCAAGGCGGCCGTCCTGGGCTGCATCGTGGCCGTCATCGATAACTCGTTCGCCAAGCTGCGCCTTTTCAAGATCACCGAGTACGTTTCGGCGGCGTTCCTGCTCGCCGTGCTCGGGGTGTTCACGCTTTACCTGGGGGGTGGCTGATGCCGGCGACGGCGGCGGTGGCGGCGCCGGGCGTTTACTCGGGCGGATCCAGCGTCATCGCGGTGGGCGTGCTGCTGGCCGAGTTCGGCATGTTCCGGCAGGCGCTCATCCGCGACCAGGTTCGCCTGTACGCCGGGCAGTCGGCCCTGATCTCGGTCCTCGCGATCCTGGTGGCGGCCGCGCGCCACCTGCCCGACCTGTATGCGCTCGCGGCGCTGTCCGCGGCGCTGAAGGTCGTGATCGTCCCGATCGTGCTGCGCAGGCTGCTGCGCGGCATCGGCCGGGCGGGCAAGGATGAGCCAGCGCCAGGCTGGACCGAGATCGCGGGCAGCGGCTCGCTGAGCCTGGCCAACACCGTGCTGCTGGCCATCGCCGTCGCCGCGTTCGGCTTCTTCGCGGTCCGGGCCCTGGGCATCCACAGCGCGGTCCTCCCGCCCACGGCGCTGGAGATCTCGGTGTCGGTGGTGCTGGTGGCGTTCGTGCTGATGATCATGCGCCGTGACGTGGCGTCCCAGGCGATCGGGTTCCTGTCGCTGGAGAACGGGATCTCCCTCGCGGCCCTCGTGGTCGCCGCCGGGCTGCCGCTGTTCCTCGAGGTGGCGTTCCTGTTCGACCTGCTGGTCGCGGTCGTGGTGTTCGAGCTGCTGATCCGGGTGCACCACGGGCGGGCCGAGTCGCTGTCCACCGCCGGCCTGACCAGCCTGCGGGGCTGAGCGATGTTCGTGGTGGTCCTGCTGCTGCTCATCGTGCCGTTCGCCGGCGCGCTGGTGTCGCTCCGCGCCCCGGCCGCCGTCACCGAGGCCGCCACCGCCGCCGCCGGGATCGTCTCCTTCGGGCTGGTCCTCGCGCTGGTCCCGGCGGCCGCGCACCGGGACCTCAGCTATCTGCCCTATCTGCGGGTGGACGCGGTCAGCGCCGTGTTCCTGCTGGCCACGAGCTTCCTGTATGCCGCGGTCGCGCTGTACTCGATCGGCTACCTGGCGCCGAGCAGGCGACGGGGCGGGGCCGGTTACCCCCGGTACTCCCGGAGGTTCCACGCCGGGCTGAACCTCTTCGCCTGGACGATGCTGGCCGCGCCGCTGATGAGCAACCTGGCGCTGCTGTGGATCGCGGTGGAGGTGACCACGGTGATCTCGGCCCTGCTGGTCGCGATCGAGGACACCGACGGGGCCGCCGAGGCGGCCTGGAAGTACATCCTGACCGCGTCGGCGGGCCTCGGCCTCGCGCTGCTCGCGACGATCTTCGCGTACTACGCCGGATCCCGGGTGCTCGGCGAACACTACGACCTCTCGTTCGGCCCGCTGCTGCAGGTGGCCACCCGCCTGCCGCACACCCCGGTGCGGCTGGCGTTCGCGCTCGCCGTGGTCGGGTTCGGCACCAAGATGGGCCTGGTCCCGATGCACACCTGGCTGCCCGACGCGCACTCCGAGGCGCCGACCCCGGTGTCCGCGCTGCTGTCCGGCTCGCTGCTCGCGGTGAGCTTCTACGCGATCCTGCGCTACTACCAGGTCGCGGCCGCGGCGCTCGGGCCGCGCTTCCCCCGCGACGTGCTGCTGGTGTTCGGGGTCGCGTCGCTGCTGCTCGCCGCGCTCTACCTGCTCGAGCAGCGCGACGTCAAGCGGATGCTCGCCTACTCGAGCGTCGAGCACATGGGCATCCTGGCGATCGGGGTCAGCTTCGGCGCCCCGATCGCGCTGGCCGGGGTGCTGCTGCACGTGCTCGCGCATGCCGCGGCCAAGGGCAACGCGTTCATGGGTGCCGGGGTGCTGGTGCACAAGTTCGGCAGCAAGCGCATCTCCGCGATAACCGGCGGCCTGGACCTGCTGCCGTGGAGCGGGCCGCTGTTCGGGATCGCGATCCTCGCGCTGTGCGCGATGCCCCCCTTCGGCATCTTCCGCAGCGAGTTCGAGATCGTCCAGGGCGGCTTTGAGAATTCCCTGAACGTGACGCCAGCGGTGCTGATCATCCTGGTCACGCTGGCCTTCTTCGGGCTGTCGGCGGCGGCGAACCGGATGCTGCTCATGCCCCGCCGGGCCGGGACGGCCGGGAGCGGCGCGGCGGTGCTCGCCAGGGGCGAGCCCAGTGCGTGGATGGTGGTGCCCGTGGTCGCCGGGGTCGCCGCGCTGCTCGTGCTCGGCGTGCACCCGCCGGCCGAGCTGACCGGGCTGCTCACACGTGCCGCGGACGAGCTGGGGGCGGTCACGTGAGCTCGGACGTGATGGCGGGCGCCAGGCTGTCTGGCGACGTGACCGCGCTGTGGGGCGAGGTGGCCGGCGCCGTGGCGGCGGGCCGCAGGTTCGCGGGGCTGTCCGGCACCGCACGGCCGGAAGGGCTGGTGCTGTCCGCGCACCTGGCCGGGGCCGAGGGCGTCACGGTGGCCGAGACGGTGCTGCCCGCGACGGCCACCGGCTATCCGGCGCTGACCCCGCGGCTCGGCGCCGCGTTCTGGTATGAGCGCGAGATAGCCGACATGTTCGGCGTGATCCCGGAGGGTCACCCGCGCCCCGAGCCGCTCCTGCTGCCGCAGTCGCCGGAGGGCGCGCTGTGGCCGAGGCCAGGGAAGCCCGGCGGCCCGGAGGCGATCGAGCCCGATCCGCGCGCGCTGCCGCTGCACGTGACCGGCCGTGGCCTGTTCACGATCCCGCACGGCCCGGTGCGCTCGGGCGTCGTGGAATCGATCGAGTACCTGGTCGAGACGCCGGGCGAGGACATACCGCACCTGAACATGCGGGTGTTCTACAAGCACCGGGGCCTGGAGAAGCGGTTCGAGGGGATGACCGCGGCCGACGGGGTGCTGCTGGCCGAGCGCGTCGAGGGCACGGCGACCGTCGCGCACGCGCTCGCCTGCTGCCACGCCCTGGAGCGGATCGCCGGCGCCGAGGTCCCCTGGCCCGCCGCGCTGGTCCGGGTCCTGCACGCGGAGCTGGAGCGGCTGGCCTGCCACCTGGATGCCGCGGTCCGGCTGGCCGATGCCGCGGGGCTCGCCGTGGCCACCGCGCGGTTCGGCTGGCACAAGGAGCGGGTGCTGCGGCTGGTGAGCCGGGCCTGCGGCAGCAGATTCGGCCGCGGCGTGGTCGTGCCGGGCGGGGTCAGCAGGCTGCCGCTGACCGGGCCCGCGGAGCTGCTGGCCGGGATCGGCACCCTGGAGAAGGCGGTGACCGCCGACGTCGCCACGCTGATGGGCACCGCGTCGTTCCTGGACCGGCTGCGCCGCACCGGCCCGCTTGCCCCGGAGCGCGCCCGCGAGCACGGCGCGCTCGGCCCGGTCGGCAAGGCATCGGGGTACTCCGACGACGCCCGCGAGTTCCGTCCCTACGATGCGTACCCGTCGCTCGGGCTGCGGCAGCCCGCACCGCGGCCCGCCGGTGACGCGCTGGACCGGCTGCGGGTCCGCTGGGACGAGGTCAGCCAGTCCTTTCACCTGCTCCGCCAGGTGGCCGACGAGCTGGCCGAGGCGCCGGCCGGGCCGCTGCGGGCCGGCTGCGACGTGGCGGACGGGCGCGCGGTCGGCTGGGCCGAGGCCCCGCAGGGCGAGGTGCTCTACGACCTGCGGCTGGAACGGGGCCGGATCACCCGGTGCCGGCCGCGGTCGGCCTCGTTCCACAACCTGGTGCTGATGCACGAGCTGTTCGCCGGTGACATCCTCACCGACTTCCCGTTCATCGAGGCGAGCCTCGGCCTGTCCGTTGCGGGGGTGGCGCGGTAGATGTGGGCGCTCCGGGGTCTTCGTGACGGCGTGGTCACCACCCGCTGGCCGGCCAGGCGCGACCCGTACGCGGCCGCGGTGCGGGCTGCCGCAGCCCGAGCGACGGGTACGCATCGTA
>JASHPR010000606.1 GCA_030038015.1 Streptosporangiaceae bacterium | reverse complement strand
AACTCCGCGACCGGCGCGTACCTGTGCGGTGGCCCGTTCTCGTAGACGCCTAGATAAGAGGCCGGTTCGGTGGGCAGCGATGCATGCGCGCTAACCGGGCTGGAAGGCTGCGGCGCGAAGCGGATGATCACGTAGGCCACGGCCGCCACGACGACCCCCACGGCCGCCAGCATCACCAGCCGGGATCTCATGCCGTCCTGTCTACCGGACGACGGCACCGGTCACGGCCGGGCTGCGGGAAGAGGCCCCGCTGAACCCTTCCTTGTGGCGACGAGCACGGCAGACGGGGCTGTTCTGTTTCAAAATCAGCAAACAGCCCACGCTTCGGGTGATACCGCAGTAGCTTACCTTTTCGTCGGCCTGTTCCGTTGGGGGGAGTCGAACCACGGTGCGTGTCTCTGCCGGTACTTCAGGTGAGCGCAAGCCGGGAATCGGGTTATCCCGGGCGGCGAGCCCTTACTGCGTACAGGTGCTGCTTATGGACTACGACACCAGCGGATCGACGGGCGGCGAGGCACCCACCTTCTCCTCCCGGCAGGCACGAGCGCCAGCCTCAGACCGGATCATGTCCAGTGTCCCGAGCACCGGGACGTTTTGGGCCGGGCTTCACGGAACGTCAGCGGAACGTAGCGGTCACCAATGATTATCTGGGGGGGCCCCAAATATGCCATTGCCTTCGGTATCTGTCATTGTTCCAGCGTTGAACGAGGCTCGCAATATCCCGCACGTCTTCGAACGCATAGCGAAGGACATCCATGAGGTCATCCTTGTGGATGGTTTCTCTGTGGACGGCACCGTCGCGGTCGCTCGCGAGCACAGGCCGGACGTACGCGTCCTAAGGCAGACGCGCATGGGCAAAGGGAACGCTGTCGCCTGCGGCGTCGCAGCCGCAACCGGCGAGATCGTCGCTCTGGTTGACGCTGACGGCTCGGCTGATCCCGCCGAGATCCCCCGCTTCGTGGAGGCACTTCTGGCCGGTGCGGACTTTGCCAAGGGATCGCGGTTCCTTGACGGCGGCGGCAGCAGCGACATCACCCGCCTGCGCACCTTCGGTAACTACCTCCTAACCGCTGTTTTCAATATGCATTACGGCAGGAACTATACGGATCTCTGCTATGGCTTCAACGTCTTCTGGCGACACCACGCGCCCGTTATCGGCCTGGACGCGACATCTCCCGCGCCGACAGCCGGCGACGGGAGACTGTGGGGTGACGGCTTCGAGGTCGAGACGCTCATCCACGTGCGGGTAGCCAAGGCTGGACTAGTCGTCGCCGAGGTTCCGAGTTTCGAGCATCCGCGAATCCATGGGGTTAGCAACCTAAATGCGTTCCGTGATGGCCGTCGTGTGCTGCATACCATCCTCACCGAACGGCGCCAGCCTCTGACCCAGCCACCGATCCGCCTCCGGGCCAGCGCGGTCGCGCAGGTGCCGCAGGAGGACAGCGCCTCGGCGTCGCTGGCAACCGGAGCTGAGCAACGCGCAGTGACGCCGCTTGCCGGAACGCCCGGGCCGGCGGATATGGGGAGCGGTAGGTGACGGCAACCGAGCAGAGTTGCCGGGACCGGGTGGTCGTCATCGGGTCAGGCTGGCGCTTCGCGTCCGGGATAAGCCACTACACGTACCTGCTCTCGTCCGCCCTCGCGAACGAGTACGACGTCGGCGCCTTGCTCATGCGCCGTCTCGTACCCCGGCGGCTTTACCCGGGCCGCGACCACGTCGGCGCCGACGTGGCTGATGCGGTGGTCTATCCGCCGAATGTCCCGGTCTACGACGGCGTGGACTGGTACTGGGGGAGGTCCCTCACCAACGCGCTGAGATACCTCGATCGGCAGCGTCCGACCGTCCTGATCCTCGAATGGTGGACGGGCGCCGTCCTGCATACATACCTGCGCCTGGCCAGATACGCAGCCCGGCGCGGCGCGCGGGTCATTCTCGAGTGGCACGAAGGACAGGACGTGGGCGAGGCCGCGCTGCCCGGCACCCGGCGCTACGTTCGAACGCTGATGCCCCGCCTGCTGTCGCTGGTGGACGCTCACGTGGTCCACTCCAGCTACGATCTGCAGGCCATCCCGGCGGCGTATCCGCTCGGAGACGCGCTCGTCCAGGTGATGCCACACGGTCCGTACGACCACGTCGTCCGGTCGGCGGCCGTCCCTGTCGATCCTGCTGCAGATGCCCCGTTCCAGCTCCTGTACATCGGCGTGGTCCGCCCGTTTAAGGGCGTCGAGGACTTGGTCGCCGCGTTCAGCGCGCTCGACCGCGATCAGGCCAGCCGATTCCGGTTGTCCGTGGTCGGCGAGACGTGGGAGGGCTGGACGGCTCCGGATGAGGCCATCGCCGGCAGCCCGCACGCGGATTTGATCGAGCGCGTGGACCGCTACGTCACCGATGCGGAACTCGCCGCGTATGTCGCCCGGGCTGACGCCATCGTCCTGCCCTATCACCGGTCCTCGTTGTCGGGACCGCTGCACATCGCCATGACGGCCGGCCTGCCGGTGGTCGTGACCGCAGTCGGCGGGCTGGTGGAGGTCGTCCGGGAGTACAGCGGCGCGGTGCTGGTGCCGCCGCGAGACTCGATCGCGCTCCGGGATGCCCTGCTGCAACTGCCCGAACGCCGCGGCAAGCGGTACCCGAACCCGCATACCTGGCAGGCAACCGTCGACACTTACCGAGCCTTGATCAGCCGGCTTCACCAGGCCGAGCCGAGGCATCAGGTCGGCACGTCCCAGGCCACCACCGGGGCGGACGGCGCCTGATGCATACGCCTACCAGCTCCAGAAGGCCCGGTGATGCCATGCCACCACCGATGCGGATCCTGCAGGTCACCGACCTCTTCGAGCCGTTTATCGGCGGCATGGAATTGCACGTCAAAACGCTTTCCCAGGGACTCGCGCAGCGCGGTCACGAGGTAACCGTCGTGACCGCGCACCTACCCGGCACTGCGGTCGACGAGGCCGTCGACGGGTTCAGGGTCAGGAGAATAGCTGGCTGGTCCGGCCGAGCCCTAGCGGGCTGGTACGAGCGGGCTGAGGTCCCGTTCCATCCGCCAGTGCCGGATCCTGGCGTGGTCGCGGCACTCCGGCGGATCGTCGATGAGCTGCATCCCGATGTCGTTCACGCGCAGGGCTGGATCTCCTACTCGTGCCTGGCCATCGCGAGGCACCAGCGGTTCCGGCTGGTAGTGACCCTGCACGATTACAGCTTTGCCTGCGTGCGCAAAACGCTGCTGCGCAGCGACCTGACGCCATGTTCAGGTCCACGGCTCGGCCTCTGTCTGCGCTGCGCCCCTGGGCAGTACGGCATCGTAAAAGGCGCAGCCCTTACGACGGGCCTGCGCGCAGCTCGGCCGTTGCACGCCCGCGTCGCGTCCTGGGTCGCGATCAGCCAGTTCGTCGCGGATTCTAGCCGCTGCGCGATCCCCCGCGGCCGTGCGATCAGCGTGATTCCGCCGACCTCGGCCCAGCCGCCGCCAGCGCCGCGACCCGAGTGGCTGCCGGCCGCCGATGGCTACGCCCTGTTCGTGGGCGCGCTGGGATCCTATAAGGGGCTCAGCTGGCTGCTTGACGCCTACGCGGGTGCGGGGCTGCGCCGGCCACTGGTGGTCGTTGGAACCACCCAGCCCGACACCCCGCGAACCTGGCCGGCCGGCGTGGTAGTACGGACCAACGTCCCGCACCAGCAGGTCATGGAGGCGTGGCGTCACGCGGGAATAGGCCTTGTTCCCAGCCTCTGGCCGGAACCATTCGGGCTCGTCGCAGTGGAAGCCATGCGTTCGGGCGTACCGGTCGTGGCGTCCCGAATCGGTGCGCTGCCGGGAATCGTGGTCGACGGCGTCACCGGAATCCTGGTAACCCCGGGACACAGCACCGAGTTGCGCGCGGCCATGCAGCGGCTCGACCAGGAACCGGAACTCCGCAGCAGGATGGGCGCGGCGGGGTTGTCGCAAGCGGAGCAGTTCAGTGCCGAAGCCGTCACCGCACTGTATGAGCAGCACTACCGTCGGCTGCTGGCGGAGGAGCTTGAGCCGGACTCCGCCTCCAGCGTGCCGGTCGCGGGGAGTCGGCTGTGAGCGCGCGACCAGGCGCTGACGCACCGGGAACGCAGCGGCCGCTCGCCCCGGAGCGGATTAGGTTCCTGGCCCGGACGCCGTTCTACGCAGCGCGCGGGGCCAGGGCGCGGGTTCTCGCCCGGGTACCCGTGACGTCGGCACTGCGCTACCGCCCGCCGATCTTCATCATCGGCTGCGGCCGATCGGGAACTACCCTGCTCGGGGAGTTGTTCGCTGCACACCCGGCGGTCAGATACCGCTATGAGCCGTACCACCGCTGGGCTGCGATAGACCCGATGACCGACTTCCTCCAGCTCTATTCGCGCGGCGAGCACCACTGTCTGCTCGGTGCCGACGCGGCCACGGTTACGGCCCGGCGCCGGTTCAGGCGCCTGATGTCGGCCCCGCCCGGCTTCACCCTCGTGGAGAAGAGCCCGGTCAATACGCTCCGCATCGGATACCTAGATGCCGTGGCGCCTGAGGCACGCTTTGTGCACATCGTGCGCGATGGCATCGACGTCACCAGGTCGATCGAGCGGATGGCCGCGGTCACGAGAAGGATGGCGTTCCGCCCGCCGCTGAACGAATGGTGGGGCGTGGGGGAAGCAAAGTGGACTGCCCTCGTGCGCGATGGCCAGGCGGTCGGCTATTACCCGGACGAGGTATGCCAGCTCACCACCGATGCCCAGCGAGGCGCCTACGAGTGGTTGCTGTCCCTGCGCGAGGTGCAGGGCTGGCGGGCGCGCCTGGGATTGCGATTCGTCGAGCTCCGTTATCAGGACCTCGCCGGTGACCCAGGAACGACGCTCCGAACGGTGATGGACAGGGTTGGACTGCCGTGCCCTGACTCCTGGCTCGAGCAGGCCATCGCCAGGGTGAGCCCGGCCAACAGCTCGGCCGGAACAGGCTTGGCTCTGCCCGATCAGATGTGTGGCGACTTCAACGGCTTCCAGGCGAGCTTCGGGTTCAAGGGGCGGGCGACCCTGAGGAATCCTGGCGGCCGGGGCGTCTGTGGCGAAGAACGCGGACAGCCGGGCAACCGGACCTCGTCACGGTCACGGTGAACGCCCCATGAGAATCGCTCTCGTCACGCCCCGGTACCTGCCGGAAATCGGGGGCGTGGAGATCCATGTCGGCCATCTCGTCCGTCGCCTCGCGGCTGCTGGCCATAGCGTGGACGTACTGACCCAGGCGACGCCCTCCGACGCGGGCATCGATCGGGCCGACGGGGCGACGGTGCGACGGTTCCCGACCCGGCTGGGAGGCCGCACGTATCCATTTGCCCCTGGCTTGTGGTGCTATATCAGCCGGCACTCGCTGGACTATGACGTTGTCCACGTGCACAGCTACCACGCAACGCCTGCAATCCC
>JASHPR010000051.1 GCA_030038015.1 Streptosporangiaceae bacterium | reverse complement strand
TGGGGCATCGCGGCCGCCGGGCTCCGCATGGATGCGGGCACGGTGGCCGGCGGACCGGGCGGGGCGCGGCTGGCCTACGGCGAGCTGGTGGCCGGGCTGCGGCGGCTGGAGGTGCTGCGGGACGGACCGCCGCTCACCGACCCGGCAGCTTGGCGAGTGGCCGGCCAGTGGGGTCATACCTCGCCCGGGCCCGACGTGGTCACCGGCGGCCGACGTTATGGATCCGACCTGCAGCTGCCGGGGATGCTGCATGGCGCCGTGCTGCGGCCGCCGTCGCCGGGGTGCACGCTGCGCGCCGCCGACACCAGCCAGGCAGCCGCGCTGCCCGGCGTGACCGTAGTCCGGGAGGACGGATTCATCGGGGTCACCGCGCCCGATCCGGCGACCGCCCGCCGGGCGGTGGCGGCGATCGGCGCGGACTGGGACCAGCCGCCGCCCGGGCCGGCCGACATGGCCGGCTACCTGCGCGAGCATCCTGTGGCAGGGCAGGGCTGGGAAGGGCCGGCCGACCGGTCGGCCGGGGACGCGGACGCCGCCCTGGCCGCGGCGGCAGTCACTGTGCAAGCCACCTATACCACCGCCTACCTGGCCCACGTGCCGCTGGAGACGTCGGCGGCACTGGCCGACTGGGATGATCTCGGGCGGCTGACCGTGTGGGCCGGGTGCAATGTTCCGTTCGCCGTGCGGTCGCGGCTGGCCGACGCGTTCGGCATCGATGAGGCGGACGTGCGGGTGATGGTGCCGCCGACCGGCGGCGGCTTCGGCGGCAAGCACGGCGACAATGCGATCGAGGCTGCCCGGCTGGCCCGCGCGGCAGGACGGCCGGTCCTGGTGCACTGGAGCCGGGCCGAGGAGTTCACCTGGGGTTACCTGCGGCCGATGGCCGTGATCGACATCCGCGCCGGGGCGGCCCCGGACGGCTCCATGACCGGCTGGGACTTCACCGACATCAACGCCGGAGTGCAGGGAACCTCGTTCCCTTACCGCTGCGGTAACTGGCGGGTCAGGTATCAGCCCGCGGCCTCGCTGCTAGCCCAGGGTCCGTACCGGGCGCTGGCCGCTACCGCGAACACCTTCGCCCGCGAATCGTGCATTGACGAACTCGCGCACGCAGCAGGCACCGACCCGCTCGCCTTCCGGCTCCGGCACCTGGCCGACGAGCGGCTGGCCGATGTACTCCGCGCGGCCGCCGCGCGGTCTGACCGAGATCGCGGGACGGGCAGCGGACCGCCGGGCGGGTCCGGCTGGGGCTGCGCGGTGGGACTGGAGAAGGATGGCCGGGTCGCCAGCTGCGCCAAGGTCAGCGTTGGTCCCGGCAGTGAGGTCGCCGTCACCAGGATCGTCACCGCCTACGAATGCGGAGCCGTCGTCAACCCCGACACCGTCACCAGCCAGGTCGAAGGCGGGACGATCATGGCACTTGGCGGCGCGCTGTTCGAGCGGGTCGGGCTCGACCACGGCAGGCTGGCCAGCGCCCGGCTGGCCGACTACCGGGTCCCCCGGTTCGGCGACGTGCCCGCCGTCGAGGTGGTGCTGGTCAACCGGCCCGACATCCAGCCCGCGGGCGCGGGCGAGACGCCGCTGATCGCGGTCGCGCCCGCCGTCGCCAACGCGATTTTCGCCGCCACCGGCAGGCGGCTGCGCTCGCTGCCGCTGATCCCCGACGGCCGCCTGCCGCTGGCCGGATGAGCACCCGACCACGCAAGGAAATCAGGAAGATGATCATCGATGTGCACGCGCACTACTACCCGGCGCGGTACCTGGAGCTGATCGGCCGGCCGGACTTGCCGCCGACGGTAGCGGCAGCGCTGGCCGGGCAGGGCATCGCCGAGCGCCTGGCGCTGCTCGACCGGTCCGGCATCGACACCCAGGTGCTGTCGGTCTCGCAAGCCCAGCCCTACCTGCCGGATCCCGGGGCCGCCGCCGAGGCGGCCAAGGTGGCGAACGAGGAGTACATCAGCCTGTGCGCCGCGCACCGCGGCCGGTTCCTGACCTTCGCCGCGCTGCCGCTGCCACACGTCGACCAGGCGCTGACCGAGATCGGCAGGGTCACCGTGGCCGACCCGGTGGTCGGCTTCACCCTGGGCTGCAGCGTGGCCGGCCGCCAGCTCGACGACCCGCTGTTCGAGCCGGTATTCGCCGAACTCGACCGGCGCGGCGCGGTCGTGTTCCTGCATCCCGTGGGGCAGGAGGACACGCCGTGGCTGGCCGGGCACAACCTGGCCTGGCTCGTCGGGGCGCCGTTCGAGGACACCGCGGCCGCGCTGCGGCTGGTGCTGTCCGGCGCTCCGGGCCGATTCCCGAACCTGAAGTTCATCGTCCCGCATCTCGGCGGCACGATCCCGTTCCTGCTCGCCCGGGTCAGCCGCAAGAGCGCCGGGGAGATCGGCAACGGGCTGCGCACCATGTACTACGACACGGTGTCCGGGTCTGCCGAGGCCCTCGCCAGCGCATGCCGGGTCTACGGCGCCGGCCGCCTGCTGTTCGGCACCGACTACCCGTACTGCGACGAGACGCAGTTCCGGCACCATCTGTCCTACCTGAGCGAGACCGGGCTGGCTCCGGGGGAGCTGGAGCAGATCACCGGCGGCACGGCGGCAGCGCTGCTGCACGCAGCCGACGCAGCCGCGTGAAGGCGGTCCAGGTGGCCAGGGGCCTGCAGTTAATGAGCGTCTTCAGCTCCGTGCAGGCAGAACAGCAGCTGCACTCCCCCGCGCCAGCATCGTGGCTGCCGCGACTTTCAGGGAGATATGGCACTGTAGGATTCGCGGACGGGCGGCAGGCTGATCGTGGTCAGTGCGCTGATGGCCGGGATGATGGAGACGACGGCACTCTGACCCTGCGTTTCCACACGCGCGGCGTACACCGGCCCGGAGCCTGGCAGCGGGGTGATCACGACGGCGAACACGGACCCGTCCCTGGCGCCCCGTGGTGCCGTCACCGGCACCATGAGCGTACGCCTGGCCTGCACCGAGACCACCTGGCTCACGCCGGGGGT
>JASHPR010000605.1 GCA_030038015.1 Streptosporangiaceae bacterium | reverse complement strand
CCCCGCCGCGGGCCGGCACGGGACGCCCCCGCCACGGTGGCTGCCGTCCGCCCCGCCGCGGGCCGGCACGGGACCCCCGCCACGGCGGCGGCTGTCGATCTCACCGGGGCGCCGCGGCGGACGTGACCGTCGACTGCTCACCGGCTGGGCTCCGGGCCCTGCTCCGGGTCGTGGCCGTAGATCCACGCGTTGTGCGTCAGCGGGTCCTGCTCCGCGAACGCGGCATCCCGCGCCCGCTGCTCCGGCCCGTCGGGCAGGTGGTTCGCGCGCAGCCGCGCGTGGCTGAGCAGCTGCACCCGGGTGGTCCGCGCCTTGCGCAGCGCCTCGTAGCGGAGCAGCGCGGCGGCGGGGTCGGCCGGCTGCTCGGCCAGGCAGCGCGCGAGCACCGCGCCGTCCTCGATGGCCTGCGCCGCGCCCTGGGCCAGGAACGGGAACATCGGGTGCGCGGCATCGCCGGCCACCGTGACCGGCCCGTCCGTCCACCGGGGGAGCGGGTCGCGGTCGAGCAGCGCCCAGCGGCCGGTGCGGTCTGCCGCCTCGATCAGCCGGGTGATCCGCGGATCCCAGCCGGTGAACTCGGCGCGCAGGTCTTCGATCCTTCCCTCGGCGGTCCACGACTCGACCCGCCAGTCGCGCGCCGGGGCGAACGCCACGAGGTTCACGTAGCGGCCGCCGGAGATCGGGTAGTGCACGGCGTGGTGGTCCGGGCCGAGCCACAGCGTCTGCACCGGGCGCAGCGCGAAGCCGGGGGCGCGGTCGGCAGGGACCAGGCAGCGGAAGGCGCAGACCCCGGAGAAGCGCGGCGCCCCTCCCCACGGCGGACCCTGCGCGGGGGCACCCGGCTCGCCTGGTGTGCCCGGCTCGCCCGGCCCGCCCGGCTCGCCGCCCAGGATGGCGTCGCGGACCACCGAGTGCGTGCCGTCGGCCCCGATGACCACGTCAGCCGTCGCGGTCGAGCTGTCGGCAAAGGACAGCTCCACGCCGCCGGGACGCGGCCGGCGGACGGCAACGCAGCGCGCGCCGAGTCGCGGCGCTGGCTCTCCCGCGGCCTGGAGCAAGATATCCAGCAGGTCGGCGCGGTGGGCCGTGTAGCACTGCTCGCCGAACAGCCGCTCGCAGTCGGCGCCCAGCCGCTGGGCGAACAGCACCCGGCCGTCCTCCCAGCGCCGGAACTCCCAGCCGACCTCGAGCGGGACGGCGACGTCGCGGAGCCGGCCGATCCCGCCGAGCCTGCGCACCAGCCGCACGGCGTTCGGCGGGACGACCAGGCCGGCCCCGATCTCGGCGATCCCGGCGGCCTGCTCGTAGACCGTCACGTCCATGCCCGCCCGGCGAAGGAACGATGCCGCGGCCAGGCCGCCGATGCCCCCGCCCACCACGGCGATGCGCAGGGTCATCGCGGATCGTGTCCTCGCTCGCTGGGGCGCTTCCCGGCGTTCTCCATCAAGCCGCAGGCCAGGAGGCGGCTACAGCCGCATACCTTGCGTAGCGACCGGCGGCGCCTTGGCAACGCTGTGCTGCCTCCCTGTGATACCGGCGAGGCCACGGCGCGGCTGCGTCGCGGGGCTCCATGATCTGGGTACCTGGCACGCATATGTGCGCTTAATTTACCCAGATCATGAAAGGGGCCGCTGGCCCAGGCGGGCTGGGGTAAAGGTCACGATACCTTGGCCCAGGTAACCGTGAACGCCGCCAGCGTGTAGCCGAACGCGTTCAGGGTCGGCTGCACGAAGTTGTCCCTGATCGTCTGCGTTGCCTCGGTCTCGGCCGCGCTGATCAGCGGCCGGGTGATCTGCGGCACGTGTGTCGAGCGGTAGAACGCGATCTGCTGCGCTTGCGCGTAGAGCACGGAGTCGCTGAACTGGGGCCGGAGCAGCACGCCGCAGCCGAAGCCCGGGTAGGTCCAGCTGTGCTGCGTGGCGACCGGCCTGGACGGGATGTCGTCGATGGTCACGTCGTGCACGGACTGCGGCAGTTGCGGCAGCGGGAGGACCATCGCGACCTGCACGCTGCCCGGCCTGGCGCCCACCGGGCGGCTCAGCACCTGCAGCCGGTAGTGGCCGGTGGCCGGCGCCCACCAGGATGGGCCTGGGTTCAGGTCGACCGTGGCGGAGGCATAGCCGACGGCGTAGAACGTGCTCGCGTACCAGCACGGCCAGATGCCGATGCTCTTGGACACCTTGTGGGTGAACAGGAAGCTGAAGTTGACCTGTCCGAGCGCTGGCCGGGAGATTCCCTCGATCTTCTGCAGCACCCACGGGCCGAGGTCGGTGTTCGTCGTGGTGGTGCGGACCACGGCCGGGCCGGACTGCCACGGCCAGGGGAACCTGATGGTGGGCAGGTGCACGCTGACCCCTACGAGGTGCAGGGCGGCAGACAGCGCCAGCAGCGCCAGGTAGGCGATCGCCTTGCGGAAGACCAGCCCGGCCGCGATCAGCGCGGTCCACGTGGCCCACCGCGGGACGCGCCGCCGTCTCGGCCCAGGCCCGTCCGGCTGTGGCTGCTCCTGGGGTGTGGTGCGGGCCGGTTCGTACGGCCGGGTGGCCGGCGGGACCGGCTGCCCTGGCCAGCCGCCGCCATCGGGCTCGGCCGCGGGCTCGGCCGCGTTCCCGGCTGAGGTCGGCGCGGCCGGGCGGGCCGGGGCGGCCAGGCCCAGGCCGCCGCCTGGGCCTGCCGGATCGCTGCCGTACCAGGCGCCGGCGCGCTGCCAGGCGAGGTCCCGTTGCGCCGGCCTGTTGGCGGTCAGCAGGCCCAGCAGAAAGAGCAGGAGACGAACCACGGGCTTTCCACCTTCTTCCTGATTGCGACGTTCGATCACTACTCGGTGGCCGGGTACTTGAGGCGCAGCACCACGGGCACGGCCCCGAACGGGCCGCGGAACCGGCCGCCCGGTTTGTCCGGCGCGTTCGCCTGGCCGATGTTCGGCCAGCGCATGTTGAGGTGCTCGACGGTCAGGCCCGCCACGGAGTACGGGAACTCCATGGCCGAGGTGTGGTGCAGCTTGAGCAGCCCGCCCCAGCGGAACGCGGCGAAGACCTTTGCCAGGTCGCCGACGCACAGGGGATCCGCCGCGGTCAGGTCGATCCCATAGACCGCGCCGGCGAGCTCAATCAGGTCGCGGGCGCACTGCTCCAGCGCCTCGGACCGGGTCCGGTAGCTGGTGCCGTCCGGGTTGGCCGTACCCAGCCTCTCGCCGTGCACCGGCGAGTGGCGTGGCCGGGCCTCGCACTGCATCCAGTCGCAGGCGGCCAGCAGCTCCCAGCCGATGCCGGCGCTGCCAGCCACGTCCCGGTACAGCAGCTCCGACCGGGCGAGCGGGGCCTTGGCCTTGAGAACGAAGTCGCTGTTGACCGACGGGGGCAGGCTGTGCTGGTAGCGCCGCGTGGACGCGCGCGGCCGGTGAGCCGCGCCGGTGCCTGGCGGTTTCGCGGCAGCGGTCAGCCTGGGCGCCGGGTCCACGGCGGCCGTCAGGGTCGAGGAGATCGTCGTGGAAAGGAGCTGGCCGGTCCAGTCCGCCGTCCCGGCCCGCTGGCGGCGACGGGCGCGGCCAGCCATCTCACCCGTCCCCGCCCCCATGGCGACGCCCGCGCCGGCCAGCAGGTCGGAGTCGTACGACCGGGACGCTTGCAGTTGCGCGGCGGCCGGCCGGGACGTGCTTCCCGGCGACGGCGTCGGCCTCGCCGACGAGGTGGAGGATGGCGAGGGAGCGCGGACGGGCGACCACGTGGGGGCCGGCGAGGGCGTCGGGGCGGGCGATGGCGCGGGGGATGGCGAGGGTGCGGGGGACGGCGAGGGAGCGCGGACTGGCGACCACGTGGGGGCCGGCGAGGGCGTGCGCCGGGGCGACGGGCTGGCCGTCGGCGCGGGCGAGCGTGACGGCTCCGTCTCCGCCGGCGATGGCGGGCGTGCTGCGGCGCTGACTCCGGGGATCGCCGCGGACTGCGCCCCCGTCGTGGTGACCGCGTGCCGTGCAGCGTGTGCGGCGCGCGTGGCGTGGGCGCCGGCCGCGGTGCCCGCAGCGGCTGTGGCCGGGACGTCGTACCGGTACAGGTCGTACTGCTGCATGAGCTGGATGAGGTCGCTGCCATAGTCGGGGTTTGTCGCGTAGACGCCGGTCAGCGCGTTCGCGAAGGCGTTCGGGTCGCCGCGCACCGCCATCGCCTGCGTGTAGTAGCCGCTGGTCGCGAGCAGCGCACCGTGATCCTCGATGCTCTCGCTGATGTTGTTGTACGCCCGGAACGGGGCGCTGATCGTGACCCACTCGCCGTTCTCGTACTCCTGCGTCGGCTGAACGTCGCTCCCGGCCGGCCCGGTGCCCTTGATGCCGAACAGGTTGTTCGCCTGGGTGGCCAGGATGCTCTGGCCCCACCCCGACTCGTCGATGGCCTGGGCGATGGTGACGGCGGCCGGTATGCCGTACTTGGCCTGCGTCGCCATCGCTCCGGGGGCGACCGCGTTGATGAATGCCCGGTGGGCGCTGGTCATCTGCACCGGCGCCGCAGTGGGTGACGGCTCGTGGCGGCCGTAGGGCCGCGGGTTCCGCAGGCGGTGTGACGGCGTTGCCGGCCATCCAGGGACCGCTGCCGCGCCCGCGGAGGTGGTCTGCGTGGCAGCGGTCACGGAGGGGGTCTCGGCGGTGCCGGGCACGTCGGCGCCAGCCAGGGCGCCGGAACCGGCCTGCCCTGTCCGCGGCTGGGCAGCCTCCCCGCTGGGCGCGTCGCCGCTGCCTGCTTGCCTGCTGGACGCTTGCCCGCCAGGCGCCTGCCCGCCGGACGCCTGCCCCTGCGGTGCTCCACGGCCCTCATGACCTGCGGCTGGCGCTGGTCCGGCGGTCCCTGGAATGGCGGCGCCAGCGTCCTGTGCCGTCGCACCCAGCCCGGCGGAATCCGCCGCGGGCGCTCCGGGGATGCTAGGCAGGGCCCGGGTGGCGTGCGCCGCGGCGTCCCGCGCCGCGGGACCGGAACGGGAGGCGCTCGCGCCCGCGGCGCCCGGCACCGACGCGCTGCCTGTGCCCGGCACCGACGCGCCGCCTGTGCCCGGCACCGTGCTGCTGGGACTGCTGGCCGCGGCGGCGCTGGCTCCCTGCGCCGCGCTGGCCGTGCCTGGCACCGTGCTGCTGGGACTGCTGGCCGCCGTGGCCCCGGGTATCGCCGCACTCCCGGCAGCTGCCGCCTGCGCGCTCCCGGCACTTGCCGCCTGCCCGCTCCCCGCAGCTGCCGCCTCCGAGCTCGCCGATCCGGTTGCGCCCCGGCCGGTGGCGCTGGCGAGGTCGCCGTTGTTCACGAAGCCGACGACGCCCTGTTCGGCGAGCGGGGCGGGGTACTCGTGAGCGTTGATCGAGAAGTTGGGCAGGGAGTCGCCGCCGATCGTGTACAGCACTCCGCCGGAGTACTTCGTGACCACCTCGACGTGCTGGTTGAACAGCACCCAGTCGCCAGGCTGCGGCTGGTAGCCGTCGCCCAGCGGGTGCCAGCGGCCATGCTCCTCTGCGTCCTGCAGAATCGAGATGATGTCGGGCGATGACGGGTTGGGGTCGACGCGGACGTCGGCCCACTTGTGCAGCGGCCACGGGTAGGACGTTCCCCCGGTCACCCAGCTCTGCTGGCCGACCACCTGCGCCGCGAGTTCCAGCGTCAGGCTGGCGAACGCAGCGCAGGACTCGCCGTGATCGACGCCGTCGATGCTGTCGTGCTGCCAGATGATGGCCTCCATCTGCGCCGGGGTCTTGGCCTGCGCCATCCGGAGGTAGTACTGGGCGACGTTCACGATGGCCGAGCGCAGGGCGGCGTCGCCCTGACCCGTCGGCGGCGCCGAGCGCTCCAGCGCCATCAGGCTGATCGGCATGCTGGCCGGCGACATCAGGTCGGCGGGCGAACTCGGAACGAAGGAGAACCCGGTGATCGTGCCGCTCGCGCTGAGGCTCACGAGCGCGGTGACCTGCTGCCAGCTCGGCTTGCTCGTGGAAAGCATGGGTTCTCCTTTCTGCTCGCAGGGCTGCGGGACGTCCTGTCCCGGTGAGGCGTGCAGGATGCCGGGCTAAACGCCGGCCCGCCTGGGTCACGCCGAAGGGCCCGCGCCGGGCAAATGCTCGATGATGGCCTGGACCTGGGGACTGCCGGGGTTGTTCGAGTTCTCGAACAGCACGGCCGCGTCCTGTGCGGCGCTGGGTGCGGCTCCGACGATCCACTTCTGGTAGACGTCGGATACCAGCGCCGCCTGCCCTGCCGTGGTGGCGACGGGCCCTGCGCAGAGGCTCGGGAAGCCCGGACGCGAGCTGAGGGCCGCCGATCCCGTGTACCGGAGGCAGTTGGCTGGCTCGCTCTCCAGCCCCGGCTGCACCACGGGATTGCCGTCGCTGCCGGTCACCGTCGCCCCGCCGATGATGCTGTCGATCGCGCGCGCGGCAACCTCGAGGCTGTCCACCGGGTTGTACGGGTCGTAGGGATCGTGCAGGTTCAGCGACAGCGCTATCTGGCCGCCCAGCGCTGGCGCGATCGGTTCCAGGCCGAGCCTGCCGCTCTGCGTGTCGTTGAAATCGGGGTTGTCGCCGCTGGTCAGCAGCGCAAAGACCCAGAGGATCTGGCGCGTGCCCGGCGCGCAGGCGAAGTCGACCTGATCGGGCTCGGACTTGACGTCCGGGTTCTGGCACGCCTTGCTGATCTCGCCCTGCACCGTGGCCACGCTCGGCGGCCACGAGGCACCGCCCCCGGACAGGACCAGCACGAGGATCGTGATGAGCCCCACCAGCAGCGCGATTCCGATGGCCACCTTGCTGCGGTTCGACAGGCCCCGGCGGTAGGCGCTGTGCCGGCCGTGGCTGAGCAGGGCCTCCGTGCGCTCGTCGGGCGGGCCGATGCGTTCACGGATATCGCGGATGTCTATCTCGTCATGACCGCGGGCAAGTTCGCATTTCAGCAGCATGCGCAGGTCGTCGAGTTCGCGCTCAAGTTCCGCCGTCTTGCTCTTCAGGTCGTCGATGCGCCGGCCCTTTGGGCGGCTGGGAAATTCGGAATTCGTTCTCACGTCTCACCTTCTGGGATTCGGCCCGAGATGGGCATTTCCGGTTGGGTGGCCGGCATAGGACCTGTGCGAGGCAATGCGTCGGGCCGTCGGCCTCAGCAGGGCGTGCGGGTGCCGGCGGTCGGCGCCCGCGCCCCGCGGCCCGCCGTCACCCGAGCCCTCCAGCCGGCCCGGCCGCCCGGTACCTGGCGCCTGCGCGCGGTCATCAGTAATGATCTCGGCGATGGGGATCCGGCGAGCGCGGCGCGGATGCGGCCAGACCGCTCCTTG
>JASHPR010000604.1 GCA_030038015.1 Streptosporangiaceae bacterium | reverse complement strand
CTGATGGTGAAGGACCTCGCGATCGCCCTCGACGTGGCAAGGCAGTCGCAGACGCCGGCGCCGTTCTCGGCGCTGTGCCAGGAGATGTGGAACAGCGCGGCGTCCCTGCTCGGCCCCGGCCAGGACCACACCGCGGCGGCGCGGCTCAGCGAGACGCTGGCGGGCACCGAGCTGAGCGCGGGCGGCTGAACGGGAGCAGGCTGCTCAAGCGCGACGGCATGCGCCGGGAGCTCGACCCTGGGTCGGTCGCGCTGCAGTCGGCGGTGCGCCACGCCCTTGACCCGCTGGGGGTGTTCAACCCGGGCAAAGGCTGAGCCCAGCCGGCCACGCCCCGCGGGCCGCCCACTCGTTCAGGAATGATGCCGGGGTGCCGGGCGGGCGTAGCGTGACCGCGCTGACGGGTGGCTCACCAGGATGAGATCAGCGAGGCGAAAACAACGGTGGAGCTGAGGTAATGACCGGTGGCGTAGTCGAAAGCGCCGCCGCACGTTATCAGCCGCAGTGCGGCGTAGTCGGTCGCGCCGTAAATGGTGCTCGCCGGGAACGTTGATTTGAGGTACTGGCGCACGCCGGTGACGCGGAAGACGGCGGTGGTCCCGTCGGCCAGGTTCACCTCGACGAGGTCCCCAGGGCGCAGCGCCCCGAGCCGGAAGAAGACGGCCGGGCCCTGATAGCTGTCGACGTGGCCCTCGATGACCGACGCCCCGATCTGGCCGGGGGTCACCGAGTACCGGTACCACGCCGCGTCGTCTGCCTCGGTGTAGAGCGACGGGACCTGGATGTCACCATCGGCGCTGACGCCCAGGTGCAGCACGTCCGCCTGCACCCCGATGGCCGGGATGGCCACGGATACCGGGACAGACCGCCGCAGCCAGGGGCCGTGGTGCGCGGGCCCGGTGGCGCCAGCGGCCGCCGCGGACGGTTGCGGGGCATGCACCTGGGTGAGGAGCGCGACGGCCACGGCGATGGTGCCGCCCAGCATCAGCAGGACGCCGGCCATCCCGGCGATGCGGGCGCGCAGGCCCGCCGCCGGGCTGGGCGGGGGCGCGAACGCGCTCGGCCGCCAGTAGCCGACCACAGGGAACCCGGCGATACGCCGCCATTCCGAGTGCCCCAATACCGCCGTCCCTCCGTCCGATCTTCCCCGGGGCCCGCTGCTCGCGTAGCCTGATATTCCAGAGCAGAAAGGCTATTGATTGTATGTGCCGTATATGGGCTTTTACCTTTATGGCCCGCGGCGCTTTCGGGGACCTGCCCCCGGGCGACAGGGGCAGCGAGGAGGCTCCATGAAGGTGCGCGCCGCCACGGCCGGGACCAGGTTCAGCGCGAGGCTGGCTGCCGTGGGGTGCGGCATCGTGACCATCCTCGCTTCGGTAACGGTCTCAGCGTGCTCGGGCCCCTCGGGCCCGGGGGCGCTGTCCACACCCACATCGTCATCCTCGGTGAGCCCTTCGGCAACAGCCTCCGTTTCGCCCAGCGTCTCGCCGAGCCGGAGCGCCAGCCCCACGGCCAGCCCCTCAGCCAGCCCGTCGGCCACGGCCACGGTGAGCCCGTCGCCGAGCCCCTACCCCACCGTCGCGCCTGCCACGGGCGGCGGCGGCACCGCCGGGTTCCAGCACGGCCTGCTCTTCGGGGTCGGCATCGTGGCGATCCTGGCCGGCGCGGGGAGCATCGTCTACCGCCGGAAGGTGGTCAAGGGCCGCTGACCCGCGGCCGTCTCTGGCCGGCTCGCCAGGTCAGTGGTTGGCCGGTCATGTCAGCGGATGGAGGGACGGCGCCCGCTGGCCGACCCGGCGCAGGACGGCTACCACCTTCCCGCGGATGACCGCCTTGTCGCCGGGGATGGGCGTATAGGCGGGGTTCTGCGGCATCAGCCACACCCGGCGGTCCACTTTGCGGTACGTCTTGACCGTCCCCTCAACCTCGATGCCGTCCAGCAGCGCGGCCACGATGTCGCCGTCCCTGGGCTTGGAGAACAGCTCGCGCACCACGACCCAGTCGCCGGGGAAGATCCCGACGCCGATCATGGAGTCGCCCACCACCTTGAGGATGAACAGGCCTTCCTCCTGGCCGACCACATCAGCGGGCAACGGGATGCGGTCCTCGACCGACTCCAGGGGAGGGATCGGCGCCCCCGCCGCGACCTGGCCCGCGACGGGCACCCAGGCCACCTTCCCGGCGCCAGCGCCCGGGACCGCCGCAGCGTCCGCGGCGGCGCCGGCCTCCGGCCCGGCCGGCCGCCGGAGCCGCACCGTGCGCGGGACCCCGGGCTCGTAGCTCAGGTAGCCCGCCGTCTTCAGTTCCTGGAGATGGTGCAGGGCGCTGGATGCGCTCTTCAGGCCCGCCGCCTCCGCGATCTCCCGGTTGCTCGGCGAGCAGCCGTGGGCGGCCACGTAATCCTGGATGGCCTGCAGCACCTTGCGCTGGCGCCAGGTGAGCACGCTTCCTGGCTCCTCGCTGTCCGTCATCGGGCCTCCGCCTCGGTGATCATTGCCAGCCTACGGCGGAAATCCGCGCCCGGCCAGGCGGCCGGAAATGGCGAAACGGGAAGGCGGGAAAGCTCGCGCTACGCCGGCATTGCCCCGCCCGGCATGGCGATGCGGCGCCCCGCGGTTCGCGGGAGGGGCAGGGCCGCATGCCTGGCGGCCAGGGCAGCGGCAGCGTCGCGGCACCGCGGCGGCATCGGGGTCACCTGCTCGCTGGCGCCGTCGACGTGCAAGAACATCAGTTCGTTCGCTGCCAGCTCGGCACCGGTCCCGGCGTCGGTCATCCGGTGGAACGCGTGCAGCCGCTTCGCGTCGGCGCCGAGGAGGTGCGTGGCATAGCGCAGCCGTGTCCCGGCGTGGACGCTGCGGAAGAAGCACAGGTGGCTTTCTACCGTGTACATGCCGCAGCCCGTCTGCTCCCGGTAGGCCGCGCCAAGGCCCAGGTGGTCGAGGAGCGCCTCGGTCGCGTCGGTGAACGCGACCGCGTAGTAGCCGTCGTTCATGTGGCCGTTGTAATCGATCCACCCGGCCGGAACGACGCGCCCGCCGGTGTCCAGCGGGCCCGGCTGCCCGGGGGTGTTCACCGGCCCTGCCAGACCGGCGGGCGGCGCTCGGTGAACGCCCGGGCGCCCTCCACGGCGTCCGCCGAGCCGAGCATCGCCCGGTAGGCGGGCAGGTCGCCGCCGCGCTGGATCGCGTAGCCTGCCCTGGTCCCCGTGCCCTCCGTCTCGCGCAGGATCTCCAGCACCGCGGCCACCGCCAGCGGCGCGGCCGCGCAGATCGCGCTGGCGAGCTCGCGCGCGGCGGCCATC
>JASHPR010000603.1 GCA_030038015.1 Streptosporangiaceae bacterium | reverse complement strand
GAGGCTGCGGTGTACTGGGCGAGCATGAAGCCCGAGTTGGTGCCCGCGTCCGGTGCCAGGAACGGGGGCAGGCCGCGGGAGAACGCCGGGTCCAGCATCCGGTCCACCCGCCGCTCGCTGATGCTGGCCAGCTCGGCGAGTGCCATGGCCAGCATGTCGGCGGCGAAGGCCAGCGGCTCACCGTGGAAGTTACCGCTGATCATCACCTCGCCGTCATCCGCGATCACCGGGTTGTCGACCACCGAGCCCAGCTCGGTCTCCAGCACCCCGCGGGCGAAGCCGAGCACGTCGCGCACGGCGCCATGCACCTGCGGCGCGCAGCGCAGGCAGTAGGCGTCCTGCACCGCGTGCCTGCTGGTGCGGTGGCTGGCCATCAGCGCGGAGCCCGCCAGCAGAGCGCGCAGGTTGGCGGCGCTGGCCAGCTGGCCCGGGTGCGGGCGCAGCGCCTGCACCCGCTCGTCGTACGGCCGGTCGTGGCCGAGCAGCGCCTCCACCGACAGCGCGCAGGCGACGTCCGCGGCCTGTGCCAGCAGCGTGGCCTCATGCACCGAGAACGCGAGCAGCGCCTGCATCGGTTCGGTCCCGTTGACCAGGGACAGGCCCTCCTTGGGCGCGAGCCGCAGCGGCTCGATCCCGTGCTCGGCGAGCACCTCGGCCGCCGGGCGGCCGCCCGGCCCGTCGCCGGGGCCGCGCAGCCTGCCCTCGCCGATCAGCGGCTGCGCCAGGTGGGCGAGCTGTGCCAGGTCACCGGAGGCGCCCACCGAGCCCTTGCCGGGCACGACGGGGAGCAGGCCGAGATCGAGGAGCTGCAGCAGGCGCCGCGGCAGCTCCGGGCGGACGCCCGAGTAGCCCGCGGCGAGCGTCCTGGCCCGCAGCAGCAGGATCGCCCGCACGGCCGCGTCGTCGAGCGGCTCGCCGGTGCCCGCGGCGTGCGAGACCACGATCGCGCCCTGCAGCTTCCGCAGGTCCTGCTCCCCCACGCTGGTGTCGGCGAGCGCGCCGAACCCCGTGTTCACGCCGTAGACCGGGGCGCCGCCCGCGATCGCGTCCGCCACCACCCGGCGGCTCGCCTCCATCCGGGCCGGCACGCCGGGCCCCAGTTCCGCGCGGGCGTCTCCGCGGCCGACGTCGATCACGTCCTGCACGGTGAGCGCGTCGCCGCTGACGATCACAGTTCGCATGCCTGAAGCCTGCCACTTTCCGGCGGGAATGAGCCCGGCGCCGCGGCTCAGCCGGCCAGCGACCACCCGAACGCCGCCGCGAGACCGTCCCGGCCCGCCTCGGTGACCGTGACCGCCCGCCGGGACGGCCCCCGCTCGATCCAGCCGAGGTCCAGGAGCCGGCCGGTGACCGCGGCGCCCAGCGCGCCGTTCAGGTGCGGGCGGCGCTGCGTCCAGTCCAGGCAGGCCCCGGCGAACCGGCGCCTGGCCCGCCTGACCTCGGCCACGTCCACGCCGAACTGGGCCAGCTTATCCGCGCCTGCCGCGGTCACCTCATACGCGGCGGCCCTGCCGGTGCCGCCACCGGTCAGGATTCCCTGCCGCAAGAACGCGTCGAAAAGGGCCACCCCGGCACGCCCGGCGAGGTGGTCGTAGCAGGTCCTGGCCAGGGCCAGCGCGTGCGCCTCGCGGGACTGGCGCAGGCTGCGCACCGGCTTGGCCGGGCTGATTTGCGCCAGCACCTCGAGCACGTTGGCCACCTCGTGCCCGGCCAGCCGGTAGTAGCGGTGCCTGCCCTGCCTGGTCACCGCCACCAGGCCACCGTCGAGCAGCTTGCCCAGGTGGGCGCTGGCCGTTGCCGGGCTGACCCCGGCGACCTGGCTGAGCTCGCCCGCTGCCAGCGGGTGCCCCGCCAGCAGCGCCGCGAGCATGGCAGCCCGGGCGGGATCGGCCATGAGCCCGGCGACCGGCGCGATGTCGGCGATATAGCCGCCAGGCACCGGCCCCTGTGCGCCGCCTGGTGCGGACATGCTTCGACGGTAGCCCAACGATTGTTCGGCCAGGATCGAAGCATGGCTGGACACGGCAACCCCGCGAGCGTCGTCACCGCCAGCGTGGGCCAGTGCCTCGACCTGGCCGCGACGTGGTACGCCTGGGACGGCCGCCCGGTCGCCCGCACCATCGACGTCCGGCCCAGCACCTGGACGCCGCAGAAGGCGCCGCGCCGCATCACCGGTCATCCGGTCGACCACCTGCACGAGGTCGAGGCGCTGCTGGCCGGCGCCGAGCCCGCGCCCGACGAGTGGCACGGGCGCCTGGTGACCCTCGACGCCGACTGGGCCGGTTCACCGGGCTCGATTCCGAGGAGGCGCGTTCCCGGCTCGGCCGCCTGGCCCGCTGCTGCCTGCTCGGCTATGGCACGGCGGGGCCCGCCGCCTGGGACGCGCCCCGCGGCGAGGCCTGGACGCTGCGGCAGATCGCCGGGCATGTCGCCCGCGTCACCTTCTATGCCGGCTATGCCGAGCAGGCCGGCCGGCCGACCTGACGGCGGCGCCGGGCCCCGGAACACTCCCGCCGCGGCCCTGGTTGAAGTTTGCGCGAGGGACAGGATCGGCTACAGTTCTGAAACGCACGCCGGCGCCGCCGGCGCGTGCGGACGTGGCTCAGCTGGTAGAGCATCACCTTGCCAAGGTGAGGGTCGCGGGTTCGAATCCCGTCGTCCGCTCGGAGGTGCCGGACGCCGTCCCCGTGAGCCGACGGTCCGCACGGCTCTTCGGTACCAGCGGCGGGCTCCCCCCGGGAGTTCCCCTATGGCGGAATGGCCGAGTGGCTTAGGCAAGGGCCTGCAAAGCCCTGTACGCGGGTTCGATTCCCGCTTCCGCCTCGGGCGGTTAGCTCAGTGGGAGAGCGCTTCCCTGACACGGAAGAGGCCACAAGTTCAAATCTTGTACCGCCCACCCAGGTCAGCAGGGGTTCGCCCCTAGAACGACCGGCCCAATGGCCCTAGAGGCCGTAGGGTCTGGCCCGGTCACGCGACCGCCTCATCGCCGTTGTCACCGGTCTCCTCGTAGGCGTGCAGGCGGCTGACAGCCTCGTTCAGGGCGTCCAGGATGGTAGCGCGATCCTGGGCAAACAGGTGACCGTAGATGTTCTTGGTGGTCTCGATCTTGGCATGCCCCATCTGGCGTGCCACCTGCACGTCGGAGGCCCCAGAAGCGATGAGCAGGGACGCGCAGACGTGGCGCAGCTCGTGCGCGGTGTAGCGGATAATCCCGTGTGGGTGGGCGGCGGCAACCGCTGCTGGCGATCTACATGCAGGGAAGCTTCGGCCAGTACGCCACGCTTGCGGGTGATCCAGCCACGGGCTGCGCCTGCTCCGCGACGCAGCCGGACGGCTGCCACACGCGGCACCGGCCACGGCACGGGCGTGGCTGGCGTGCCTGGAGGCGGTCGCGCTCGGCTACCTCGGCGACCAGGCGGCGCTGCAGGTTCTCGACGACGCGCAGCGGTATGCCGACGCGGGCGCCAGCGCCGATCCGGTCTGGCCGTGGGTCTTCCCGTTCGACTCGGCCAAGGTCGCCAGCTACCGGGCGGTCGCCGCATCCCGGCTCGGCCGGGTGAAGATGGCCATGGACGCCTTCGCCCAGGCCGACGCGGCGCGCAGCCCGAAGCAGGCCGCACTGGTCGCCGTCGAACACGCACGGGTCCTGGTGACCGGCGGCGACCTCGACCAGGCCTGTGCGCTAGCGGTGGCCGCCTATGACGTCGGCACCAGCTGTCAATCCGAGCGGGTGCAGCAGGCCGTGCGCCAATTCCGCGGCAACCTCAGCGGCCAGGCCCCGCGGTTCACCGCGGAGCTGGATGACCGCTTGCACAGCACCTACACGACCCGGAGCACCTGATGCGGATAGCGATCAGCGGGCACCGCGGGCTACCAGCCGCCACCGAACGGCTGGTCGACCAGGCCATCCGAGACCGGCTCGCCAGCGACGCAGCCGGTGGCCACCTTGTTGGCCTGAGCATCCTCGCGGACGGGGCAGACCAGATCTTCGCCCGCGCGGTCCTCGACGCAGGCGGGCGGATCGAAGTGATCATCCCGGCGGCCCGCTACCGTGACTGCCTGCCCGAAGCAGCCCACGCCGGGTACGACTCGCTGCTGTCGGCGGCCTCCCAGGTGGACCGCCTCGATTACGTCGAATCGACCGAGGAAGCGCACATGGCGGCCAGCCAAGCCATGCTGGCCAGAGCGAACCGGCTATACGCCGTGTGGGATGGCCAGCCCGCCCGCGGATACGGCGGCACCGCCGATGCGGTGGCCGACGCGAAGAAGCGCGGCGTCCCGGTCACGGTCATCTGGCCTGACGGCGCCAGCCGGGACGAGGCAGCGTAAGCGCTGTAGCCTGATGGCCATGGCCGAACCGCTGCCAAGCGACTGGTGGACCACACGCGACGTTGCCACCTTCCTCGGCATCGCGCCCTCCACCATCCGCGCGTATGTCGCCCGCGGACAGATGCCCGAGGCCGACCGGCGCATCGGGCGCGAGCCCGTCTGGCGGCCCGAAACAATCCGCCGATGGCACAGCCAGCGACCGCGCCAGGCCGCCAGCACCGACCCAACCGGATAACCGAGATCATCCCGACGCTCGCGCCGCATTCACCGCGCTGCACTGCCGAATTGAGCCATATCTGATCAAGAGCGGCGCCGCTGCGCGGCACCGCTGGCGCGCCCGCCACCGGGCTCCGCGTTTGGGACGCCCGCCCACGGGCGCGCCGCCGTAGCGCTAGACACCCTGAGATCAATCACGCTCTTCCGTCAGTCTGGACCGGCGACTGGCGCAGGGCCGTCTTCCTCGCCCGATATTGTCCAGCTCGCGGCCACCGCGTCAAGGGCGGCCCTGCGGGCCGTCCCTTCGGGCAGACCCTTGACCCGGCGACCACTCGCCAGGACTCGGCGCCTATGAGGAAGACGGGGACAGAGCAGGCAGTTCTCGTGCCCGAACTACCGGAGCAACTCGTCATGAGACGGCACCAGTCTGCGGCTGTGATCAGGCACAAGCAGGCGAAGGCCAAGATCTGCGACATCGAGAGCGAGGAGGTCGTGGTTGCGTTCGGCCCACCGGCCTGATGCAAGGTCATCACGAAGGCTGCGCACTACCCGCTGCTCGGTCTCCGGCCCGACTCTGGCCCACACCGATATTCCGCGACGTACATGATCGTCCAGATATGCCTCGGGCCGGCGCCAGTAGGCCTCGAAGAGACCGTCAGCACAGTCCCACGGAATGGGTACCGGCTCAATGCGGGCTCCGATCGCGCGGGCCAGCTCGGGCAGCGAAGGCCAGCCGACCAGGAGGTCGACGAACTCGGGCAGGTAGTCGCGAGTAAGCCAGAACCGATGACGCCATTCGGTGTCACTGGCGTCGAACGTGAGCACCACCACGCGGCGGGCCACGCGCTGCATCTCGCGCAGCCCGGCGATCGGGTCCGGCCAGTGATGAACGGTGGAAACAGCCATCGCGGCGTCGAAGGACTGGTCCTCGAACGGAAGGCTTTCCGCGACGGCAGCCACGCACGGTGCTGCGCCTGCAGGACGCTGCGCCCGCATGACCGCCGACGGTTCCACTGCGGTAACGTCACGGTCGGGGGGCTCATAGGAGCCGGTGCCAGCCCCGACATTCAATACCGTCCACGCATCGCCGAGTGCCGCCCAGATCCTTGCGGCGATTCGCGGCTCAGTGCACCGCGTCGCGGTGTAAGCGGCACCGATGGTGTCATACAACTGCGCGCTGGACATGTCGCTGCCTCCCGGCCATCACAATCCGCCACGCCGCGCACGTGACCTGGCGTCGGTGCCCTGGATGCTTGATCCCTTGCGCAGCATTTCACCACCCGGTCCGGTGAGGCCCTGTGCCAGGCCACACCGAACGCGTGCCATTAGCGTGCCATTAACAGCGGTCGGCAGCGGTACACCACGGTCACTCGCGGACGCCCGCTCGGGCAGGTAACGGGCCATCTGGCAGGCAGAGACGGCGATTTGCAAGCAGGTTCTCGCTCCTTACAAGCGAGGGGTCACGCCGCCCAGCCGCCGGCACTCTCAGATCAGCCAGGCTGATCCGTCATGCTGTCGGGGAACTGCACGGAGCGTCTTCCTCGCCGCGGTATTGTCCAGCTCACGGTCACCGCGCCTAGGCCGCCTCCGGGTGTCGCTTCGCGATCGGCTGCGCCGAGGATAGACGGCCGCCCACTCGCCTGGATTCGGCGCCTGCGAGGAAAACGGAACAGACTAGTCGCAGCATGGCGGGTGGATGGACGACAGGTCAGAGCTGGAACGGCGTCTCGACACGCTGTACGTGGCGGTCCGGGACGGCGCGACGATTGACCGGCAGGCCGCGTTCGACATCGCCATGAACTACCTCGAATACTCTCCGCTGCATGCCGAGGCGCGCGAGCTGGCCGAGGCGAGCGTCGCGGACGACGATGAGGCCCGGCTGGCGTCGGCGGCAGCGGCGTTCCTGGACGCCCGCGGGTACGAGCCGGGGTTCGAGCAGGCGCCAGAGCGGTTCGCGCGCCTGTTGCGGGCGCTCGACGCAGTGCGGGCCGACATGCGTGCGACGGGGCTGACTGGGGAGGTCCGGCTGATCCGGCCGGACTGGAATCCCCGCAATGCATACGTCGAGACGTGGGCGGGCGACACGGGGTGGACGGGCGGGATTTTCCCTTCCGATGCCACCGACGACCTCTCCGCGCTCGTCGCGGTGGCCGAGCAGGCTCGTCAGGCGATCATGGAGTCGCTGGAGTACCAGTCCACAGGGACAGTGTGGCCTGCTTGCCCAGCGCACGGCCTCGGGACGTCGCCCGAGGCGCGCCACGGCACCGGCGTCTGGTGGTGCAACGGGGACGACGGCCACGTGTGCGCGGAGATCGGCCACTGGCCGGCGTACCAGCAGTACCGGTTATGACGAATCCCATGAGCGGCGATTGAGTTCATGCGGCCGAGCGGCCTGCAGGCGCTGGGCGAGGCGGGCGTCCCGGTTCAGATCAATCCGCCTTTCACATCGCCGCAGCTGTTGTAGGCGTGACTCCCAAGCTGGCTCTAGGTACCTACGGATCAAATGCCTGTCGCCCTAGGGGCGCCCTACAGTAGCCCTAGGGTGCCGAGGGCAGCACGGGTAAGCACAGGGCAGCCAGTGGGGTCTCAAAGGGCTGAGGGCCAGGTCACAAAGCGAAAATCGCTACCTGGGCCGTCGCATCGACACTCTGACACGGAAGAGGCCACAAGTTCAAATCTTGTACCGCCCACAGGTCATGGCCAGAATTAGCGCATACGAGCGAGAGCGATCTGGCCGGGTGGGAGCCAATCGGTTCCGGCCTTGGTCCGTTTGCGGACGCGCAACGGGTCCGCAGATGAGGGCTGTCACCCGCTCGCATCCGCTAGTTGCTGCCCGTCCACCAGGCGGTCGTCTCGCTGCTCACGACCGCCGCGCAGGGTCGCGTTCCAGAACCGCACACCCGCCCGGGTGCGCTGGCGCTGAATGAACGCCTCCATCGCGGTCAGCCGATTTTGCCCTAGAGCGCTCTCGCTTACGCCAGGAAGATCAGCTTGCTTCGAGGTAATGCTTAGGCGCGGCCGGTCGTCCTAAACGATGAACCTGGTGCCGCGGCCAGGGGCAGGACGGAAGCTGGTCATGGGACCACCGCTCCCCCGCGATAGCTGGATCAGCAACCAGTAGCTGCAAGCAGGACCCGGCATGCCTGGGACATCCGTGCAGCTGGAAGCTGAACCACACGGTGCCGGAACGCATCCTTGGGGAGCGTGTGCAGGTTGTCGAAATTCGCGACGCAGTGCGTCGGCACCCCATCGTCTTCCGGAGTGAGCTCCAGCTCGGAAACCAGGCCGCGGACGGTGCGCGTGAGCGCAGCCACGACCACGGCGCCGATCCGGTCCGCCACGGGGTCGCGGGTCAGCACGAGCACGGGCCGGTCACCGCCGGGGGTCGCAGCGAACCAGATCTCACCCCGCTGCATGAGCCCAGTCTGTCCAGTCCTCGGCGGGTCCCCAGTCCGCGATGGACGACAGCGCGCGTTCCCCTTCGTCCAAGGGCTGGCGTTGCCAAGCCGCGGCGTCGGTTTCGCTGGCGAGGCGGTTCAGCTGGCGGCGGACAGCGTCGCGCAGCAGCTCGGACCGATCGACACCGAGGCGATCGGCCCATTCCTGCACCTTCGCCGCTTCTGCCTCATCGACCCGGAAACTCAGCATCGTCATACATAGATGATACCGCGTATGACACCAGCGGGCAACGACACTGCGCCTGCTGGCAGGCCGTCGCGTGCCCGCCGCGTTCGCCGCCCTGAACGTCCCGCCCCCGGTTAGTGCGCTTCTCTCTGTTGACCTCGCGGCGCGCCTTGCTCCATACTCAGTACGCATACTCAGTACGTATTTGGGAGCCGCCGTGTCAGTCCGCAACAGCCTGCTCGCCATCCTCGACTTGGGACCCCGGCACGGCTACGGGCTGAAAAGCGAGTTCGAGGCAGCGACCGGCAACGTCTGGCCGCTCAACGTGGGCCAGGTGTACTCGACCCTCAGCCGGCTCGAGCGCGACGGGCTGGTCCTCGCTAGCGAGGACGACGACGGGCAGAAGATCTACCGGATCAGCGACGAAGGCCGCCGCGAGCTGCAGCACTGGTACGAGACCCCGGTCGAGCGCGAGGTGGTGCCGCGCCAGGAGCTCGCCATCAAGCTCGTGTTCGCTACGCGATCCGGCCCGGAGTGTGTCAGGGAGGTAGTGCAGCAGCAACGCAAAGCCACGATGGCCTCGCTCCAGGAGTTCACCCGGCTTAAGGTCGCCGCTGAGGCAGATGGCGACCTGGCCTGGCTGATGATGCTCGACGCGCTCATCTTCCAGGCCGACGCCGAGGGGCGCTGGCTCGAGCTATGTGAGGCGCGCCTGGCCGAGGCGGACCTGCGGCTGGGCGAGCCTTCTCCACCCGCGCGTGACGACGGTGCTGACGCCGTCCGCCACATGGAGCACGATCACTGATGAAGGTCCTGAACCTCGAGCGGGCAGGGCGCCAGTACGGGTCACCGCCGCGCCACGTGGTGGCGCTCGACGATGTGTCGCTTCAGGTCGAGAGCGGAGAGCTCTTGGCGATCATGGGACCGAGCGGGTCGGGCAAGTCGACGTTGCTGCACGTGGCGGGTGGCCTGGAACGGCCGACCTCGGGCCGAGTCCTGTTGTCGGGACACGACCTGGGCTCCCTCGGGGAAGCCGAGCTGTCGCTCGTCCTCAGAAGGCGCGTGGGATTCGTATTCCAAAACGTCAGCCTCTTGGCCTCCTTGACCGCGGCCGAGAACGTGTCGCTGCCGCTGGAGCTCGACGGCATGAGGCCTCGCTCAGCCATGGCGAGCGCCCGGGAGCTGCTCTCCTCGCTCGGCCTCGATGAGGTCGCCGACCGGCTGCCTCGCCAGATGTCGGGCGGCCAGCAGCAGCGCGTCGCGATCGCCCGCGCGGTGATTGGCGGGCGCTCCCTGCTCCTCGCCGATGAGCCGACCGGAGCCCTCGATTCGCTCAGTGGTGAGGCGGTGATGCGACTACTTCGTGAGCAATGCAATGGCGGGTGTGCGGTGATGCTCGTCACCCACGACTCCCGCCACGCCGGATGGGCCGATCGCGTCGTCTATCTGCGCGACGGCCGCCTCGTCGACGAGTTGCGCCCGCCCGCCGGACCCGAGAGCATCCTCAGAAGGGAGCGGGTGTGACCTCCGCCACCACCTCCAGCGACCTGGTGCCGGGCGGGGTCGATGCGCCACTCGTTTCGCTGGCCGGAGTGGAAAAGACCTACCGCACCGGAAAGGTTGCCTTCGAGGCCCTGAAGAGCGTGGACCTCGAGATCGCGCCGGGCGAGATGCTGGCCATCGTCGGCCCCTCGGGGAGCGGAAAGACGACCCTCGTGAACCTCATCGCCGGCATCGATCGTCCGACAGCCGGCACGGTGACGGTGAACGGCAGCCGTCTCGACCTCATGGGCGAGGAAGAACTCGCCGTGTGGCGCCGGGCCAACATCGGCATGGTCTTCCAGTTCTTCCAGCTCATGCCCACCCTGTCCGCGCTGGACAACACCCTTCTCCCGATGGAGCTGGCGCGGCGCGGGTCGCGGCGGAACCGCAAGGACGACGCCGCAGGTCTTCTCGCCGCAGTCGGCCTGAAGGACCGGAGGAACCGGCTCCCGGCTGAGCTCTCCGGAGGGGAGCAGCAACGGGCGGCCCTGGCCCGGGCGATGGCGTGCCGGCCACGCATCCTCATCGGAGACGAGCCGACGGGCAACCTCGACACCGAGACGGCCAGATCGATGTTCGCGCTGCTTCGTGCGCTGAACGAGGCCAGCACAACCGTTATCTACGTCACGCACGACCTCGGGCTCGCGGCCCTGGCTCGGCGCCTGGTCACCGTTCGCGACGGGCGCATCGTGGCCGATGCCGCCGCCAACCCCAAGGGCTGACTGTGAGCGCCCTGTCCCGCAAGGCCCGAGGGGACCTGCGCCGCCACCCGGGCAAGAACCTGTTGATCGTCGTCACGCTTGGCTTGGCCATCGGGAGCTTCGCCATCGTTGCCGTGCCCGACCTGCTCAACGCGACTATGCAGACGGAGGTCAACCAGGCCCACCTCTACGACGTCGCGGTGGCGACCCGCGATCTCGACCTGAGCTCTCGGCAGCTCGACGCACTCGGTCATTTGCCCAACGTGGCCGCGTTCGACGCGACCGTCGAGTACTCCACCGTGGCTTCTGCTGGTGGCGTTCGCCAAAACGCGGTGGTCTGGGGTATCGACCTCCAGCACCAGCCCGTCGATGCCGTCCAGGTGACCACAGGGCGCCCCCCGAGCGGCAGCGAGGTGATGGCCGACGAGGGAAACGTGCTGGCGACTGGTTTCGCTGTCCCGGTCGGTGGTCACGTCACGTTTCGGACGGCGACCGGTGCCGTCACCTCGCTGCTGGCGAGCGGTGCCGGGCGCAGCCTGGCCGCGTCGTCGAGCGCCAACGGATCCGGCAACGCCGTCTTCTACGGCACCGTGCCCACGATCCGCGTTCTCGCCGGCGTGTCCGGGTTCAACTACCTCGCCTTTCGTCTCGACGACGACAGCGCAGCCGCCCAGACGGCGACCATCGCCGCAGTGCGCCGCTACCTCACCTCCGAGACGGGGACGTCCCCCTTCGTCGGGCTGCCCGCCACGCGGGCTCCTGGCTCATGGCCGGGTCAATCGAGCTTCAACCAGCTCATCGCTCTCTTCCTAGTCGTCACCGTGATGGCCATGCTGTGCGCCCTCTTCCTCATCGCCAACACCATGAACACGATGGTGGTCGAGCAGGCCAACGAGATCGCCGTCCTCAAGACCCTCGGAGGGAGACGGCGACAGATCGCGGGGGTGGTGCTGCGGACGGCAGTAGCGCTCGGGGCGGCAGGAGCCGTCGTGGGCACGGCCTTCGGCATCGGCCTCGCCTATCTGGTCACGGGCAAGCTCGCCTCACTCATCTTCAACGTGCAGGCCGGATTCGCCGTCTCCTTCCCAGTGATCGTCGCCAGCCTGCTGGTCGGCCCCCTGTTGGCCGCGCTCACCACGCTCCCCGGCCTGCGCCGGGCGCTTTATCGTCCGGTGGCCGAGGTGCTCGACAAGCGAGTCGCCATCGACTACGGGTCAGGCTGGCTCGATCGGGCACTGGCCCGAACGCGCATGCTTTCGGGCCCAGCGCGCATGGGAGTGCGCAATGCCCTACGGCGCAAGCGCCGGACGGTGGCCACCATCGCCCAGATCACGGTTGCCATCGCACTCGCTCTCGGGCTCTTCGCAGTCGGCAAGACCGTGGCGGCCGCCACCACCGCGGTGCACAGCGCGTTGCGGTTCCAGATCGAGGTCGACGCAGACAACGGCGCTCCCCAGCTCAGGGCGCGCGCCATCGGCATAGCCGCCGCCACGCCGGGCGTCACGCGGGTCGAGCCACTCGTCGAGAATCAGGTCGAACTGCAGGGGAAGCAGTACATGGCCTGGGGCCTGAGCCCGAGCACGCTGTACCACTACCAGCTCAGCTCCGGGCGGTGGTTCACCGCTGCCGATACCGCGCAGTCGCAACCCGTCGTCGTGCTCGGACCTGCAGTCGCTAATTCCGCGCATGCACACGTGGGGCAGTGGCTGTTGGTAAGCACGCCTACCGGCCCGACCCGGGTGCACGTGGTTGGGATCGACAGCGTGATCCTCAACAATGGCGCCACCGTGTTCTTCCCGATGGCACAGCTGCAACGCCTGACCAACTCGGTCGGAGTGGTCAACGCGCTCTGGCTGACGACCCGCAACACTAGCGACAACTTCGTCGACCGCGTGTCTGCGTCAGTGCAGACACGCCTCGGCCAGGCCGGCTATCCGGTCGCCATTCAGAAGAGCTATGTCGAGACGGCGCAGAACGCGAGCGGGAACAACGCCATCGTCGCGGTGCTCGAGGCGCTCGGCCTGATCGTGGTGGGCATCGCGCTGATCGGGTTGGTGAGCACCTTGACGCTGGCCATCATCGAGCGCACCCGGGAGGTGGGGATCCTCCGCTGCTTGGGCGCGAGCGCCCGCCAGATCCGCCGGGTCTTCAATGCGGAAGCACTCGGTATGACCGCGATCAGCTGGCTCCTGGGGTCGGCCCTTGGCTACTTGCTCTTCGTGGGCCTAGTGGCGTTCGTCGAGCACGATTTCGGCTTCACGGTTGTGAAGGTCTTCCCGCTCCTGAGCGTGCCTGTCTCGCTGGTTGTGGTGGTTCTGGTCACACTGCTCGTCGTCCGCCCAGCCCTGCGCCGGGCAGTGCACATCCAGCCCGGCCTCGCCCTGCGATACGAGTAGCCGGCCCGCGGTATGCGCCGAGTCGAGCACCACAGATCAGGTGATCTGTAGCCCGGCCGGGGGTGGAGGGCGGTAACCAGTGCGCGGCGGGCGGC
>JASHPR010000602.1 GCA_030038015.1 Streptosporangiaceae bacterium | reverse complement strand
GGCCGGCACTGCCGGGCGGGGCCCGTCCGCGGCCTTCCCCGGGGCGGGTGAGCCGGGCGCGCGGCGGAACCGGACGAACGCCAGGCCGCCAGCGGCGACGGCGAGCAGGGTCAGCACCTCGAGCGGCTCCCAGACCGCGGCGAGCCGCGTCCCCCGCAGCAGCAGGATCGTGCCGCCCTCCAGGATCACGAAGTAGGCGGCGGGCAGCACGTAGGACATCCACCGGCGCCATCCCGCGGCGACCGCGATCATGCTGATGATGGCCAGGGCGGTCAGACAGACGCCGACGTGGTACCAGGTCGCCGGGGCGAACTCCATCGTGATGACGCCGCCCGCCCCGGCGGGCACCACGTACGCCTGCTGCCAGCCGTCCAGCGTTGCCGAGGCCAGCCGGCGCCCGTCGAGGGTGGCCTCCCAGCCGGAGTTGGCGTTCTGGTGGACCTCGAGGTAGGCCTCCTGCCCGGGGCCGATCCGCACGGCGCGGTTGTCCGGCTGCCAGCTGAGCACGCGCACGGCGCGCGCGGGCGCGGCGGCGCTCGCCGGCGACGCGGGCTGCGTCGTCCGCAGCGCCACGTCGGTCATCGTGAACAGGCCGGGCGTGGCGAGCAGGCGGTGCTGCCCGGCGCCGAGGCCGACCGCCGCGCTGGGGGTGCACAGCCGCACGTCGACCGGCAGCTCGTCGACAAGATCCCCGAGCGTGCCGGTGACCGCGGTCTGGTAATCCTGCCCGTCCAGCGCGATGACCGGCCCGCGGCCGCAGGCCAGGCTGAACCTGGCAGCCGGGTCCGGGCCGCCGACATGCATCCCGGACAGGGCCGGGATGGTCAGCTTGGCCAGGCCGAGCAACGGCCGCCCGGACGTGGTGCCCGGCTGCGCGTCCGACGACCAGCCCGGGAAGCTCACGTTCATCTGGTCGGTGGTCAGCGGCGGGGTAAGCGTGGCGACGCCGCCCAGGCCGATCGTGGCCTCGCGGGTCCCGAACAGGCTGGTCACCTTGATGTTCGCCGGCGCGGCGGCGAAGCCGTAAGCGGGCTGGACCACGATCTCGGAGATCTTCCGGTAACCCTGCCAGCCCAGGCTGATGACCGGATTCGACGATCCCGATATCCACGGCGTGCTGCTGCCCGGGGTGAACAGGTTGTCCGGCCCGAATAGGGGCAGCGACCCCCACGTGGAGCTGGCACTGACCTCAAGCGCGGACCTGGCGGGCGGCGCGAGCCTGCCGAGAAGGGTGTCAAGCTCCGCGCCCGGCTGCGCCACGGCCTCCGCGGTCAGCTGCAGGTCCAGCGGCACGGGCGTGCTGAACAGGCGGGCGAACGGCACGGTCGCCGCGCCGTCGGCCTCGCCCGCCGGGGCGGGCGGCGGCTGATGGAACGAGAAGGCCGCCGCCGGGGCCGCCTCCCCGGCCTGGTCCTCCGGCACCTGCAGGTACCGCGTCACCCGCACGCCCGGTATCAGCACGTCCCTGATGCCGGCGCCGGGATTCCCCGCGATCACGTTGCTCGCCCCGGTGATCGTGATCCGCAGCCATGTCGTCCGGCCGGGCCGCACGCCGAGCTGCTGGGTGGCGTTGGTCGGCGCGGTCTGGCTGGTGACGCTGCCCTCCGCGGTGCTGACCCGCAGCTGGTTCGCGATGGACCGGCTGAAGCCGTCGTCGAGCAGCTGGACGCCGATGCTGTCGCCCAGGTCCACCGGGTGATCGAAGGTGATCTGGATCCACTGGCCGACCGGGGTGGTGGGACTGCCTTCCGCCCAGGCCGTCGCCGGGTTGCCGTCGAAGGCGTTCACCGGGTCGTACTGCGGCTGGTACGTCAGCCAGGAACCGTACGAGGACGCCGTGACGCTGGCCGCGCCGGACAGCACGGCCACGGTCTGATCGCCCGCGGCGGGCACCGGCAGGATCTGGCGCGGCGGGCCGCCACCCCCGCCGAGCGGGTCATCGGGCGGGTTGACCTGCGTGGCGGTGTAGGTGACGGACGTGTTGTCGTTGATCAGCCCGAATGCGTTGTCCTGGCGGCGCTGGCCGTCGGTGACCGCCCACAGGGCCGGCTGGCCAGCCAGCTTGTCGCCGGCGATGACGGCGGCCTGGCCGCCCAGGATGCCCTGGCCCTCGAGCTGCAGCAGCGAGTCAGGCCCGCCGTTGACCAGCACTGCGGCGCTCACCGGCAGGGCGGCAGCCGGCCCGGACGGCCGGTCGGCGGCGCTGGCCGCCTGGAAGATCTCTACGGCCGGGTAGCGCGGCAAGTAGGCCTGGACCTGGCGAACCGTGCCGGGGTTGGTCTGCGCGCCGGTCACCAGGGGGCCGAAGGAGGCGACCCGGGTGAACCCGGACAGCGCCAGCGTCTGCAGGACGAGCCGCGGCGGCGTGTAGCCGATCTGGGCCGGGCTGAGGTCGTTGCGCACGACCACGTACCTGATGCCGGCCCGGGCCAGGAACGCCGGCAGCCCGGGGACGGCCTGGCCTGACTCGAAGGCGGTCTCGGCGGTGTCCAGGAACACCTGCGAACCCGCGCCGCCATAGGGAACCAGGCTGCGCTCGGCCCACGGCGAGCTGGCCAGCGGCTCGAGCGGCTCATCGATCGGGTCGCCCCAGAGGTAGATCCCGTGGCTGTCGCCAGGGACGACCAGGGCCGTCTGGTTCGGCGAGTGAGCGGCGAGGAAGCCTGCCACCTGGTACCAGTAGCTGGGCACGCTGGTGAACGACCCCGGCTGCAGGATCTGGCCGGTCAGGTAGGGCAGCGCGAGGCCGGCCAGGCTGAGCGCGATGACCGGGGCCAGGGCGACCCTGGCGGCCATCCGGCGGGAGCCGGCCGGCGCGGGCAGCACCTGGCGGCGGGCCAGGCCGAACGCGTGAGCGATGCCGAGCGCCAGCGCCAGCGCGGCGACCGGCTCGAGCTTGCTGATGTTGCGGAATGGGGCCAGGGAGCCGTTCAGCAGGGCGTCGACGAGCCCGTGCAGCGGCCCGCCGAGCGCGCCGGCATAGCCGGCCAGCGCCGCCAGCGCGGCCACCGCGACGCAGAGCCGCAGCCACAGCTGCTCGGGCATGTCCCGCCGGGCCAGGCCGTACAGGCCGGCGGCCGCGGCCGCGGCGGACGCGGCGATCGCCGCTGGGTTGGTCACCATCGTCCAGCCCGCCGGCAGCCACGTGGTGCCAAGGTCGAGGTAGGCGGTCCAGTTCCCGGCGCCCCGCAGGAACGTGTTGGCCGACATGGTCTTGGTGGTGGTTGCCGCCTGCTCGACATACGGCAGGAAGTTGAACGAGTAGCGGCCCTGCAGCAGCAGCGGCACGGCCCACCACGCCGTCGCCGCCATGACCGCCACACCCCAGCACAGGCAGAACCTGATCCGTTGCCTGCCGCGGGTGTGCGTGACGATGAACAGGGCCGGCGCCACCAGCACGCAGATCGTGGACACCGCGTTGACGCCGCCCATCAGCAGGATCGCCACTCCGGAACGGGCGGAGGCGCGCACGAACTGGCGGCGCCGCTGCAGCGCGGTGGCCAGGGGAAGGACGGCCCACGGGGCCATCAGCCCGGGCAGGGCGGCGGCGGACGTGGACCCGATGACGATGGTGAACGTCGGCCACAGCACGAACACGGCGCCGGCCAGCAGCCGGGAGCCGTCGGAGCCGATCCGCAGCGTGGTGGCGAGCTTCGTCATCCCCCAGAACCCGGCGGCGATCAGCAGCGACAGCCACAGCCGCTCGATCACCCAGACCGGCAGCTGCAGCACCTGCCCGGCCAGGAAGAACGGGGCCATCGGGATCGCATAGCCCATGTACTGGTTCTGCAGCGTCCCGAACGACTCGAGCGGGTTCCACAGCGGCCACAGGCGGGCGAAGAAGCCGCCCGCGTCGATGTCGACGCCGAGCTTGGTGTCGAAGATCATCCGGCCGGGATCGTTGGCAGCCAGGATGATCAGGGCCACCAGCCAGACGACCAGGAACCAGCGCCCGCTCGCCGAAGGCCAGCGCTGCGCCGGGCCCGCGCGCGGCCCGCTCCCGGCCCCGTGTTCCGGCCGCTCGCCGGCGTCCCGCAGGTAGCGTGCGGGGTCGGCGGGGCGGCCGGGGATGGCCGGGGCGGTCACTCGATACGCCGCAAGATCAGCACCAGGTTCCAGGTGGCGATCTCGCGGAGGCCGGGGATCCGCACAAGAGCCTTGCACCAGCGCGGGTAGTAGCGGGGCAGCGCGTCGACGACGGCGACGTCGCTGCGGGACCGCATCAGCCGCAGGGTGGCGCCCACGTGCACGGGGAAAAGGGTGACGCCGAAGCGGTTCTTTGGCGGGCGGCCGCTGCGCCGGGTGTAGCGGCGCTCGGCGAGCCGGCAGCCGAGGTAGTGCCACGGCGACATCTCGTGCCCGCCGTGCGGGGAGAACCAGTTGGTGAACGACAGGTAGATCAGCCCGCCCGGCCTGGTGGCGCGGACCATCTCATCGATCAGGCCGAGCGGGTCACGGACGTGCTCGAGTACGTTGGACGACAGGCACAGATCGGCTCCGCCGTCGCGGACGGGCAGCCAGTAGCCGTCGGCGATCACGGCCCCTGGCGGGGCGGCGCCGCGGCTGAGCATCTCGGCGGAGTCAGGCTCGAACAGGTAGCAGCGGGCGCCGCGCGCCCGGAAGGCGGCGGTGAGGTGCCCGGGGCCGCCGCCGATGTCGACGACCGTGCGGCCCGCCAGGTCGCAGTAGTCCTCGATCTGGCACACGGTGTCCTCGGCAAGGGCGGCGTAGAACACCTCCGGCTCGGCCTGCTCCTTGCGGAACAGCCGGAACAGCCGCACCGACCTGACCAGGCCCCGGTGCCGGCGCCAGAAGCCGGCCGCGTCCGGGCGCTCGCCAGCCCCGCGGGGCGCCGAGTTGCGGCTTAGTGGCGGTGGCACCAAGCTCATGGAGGTCCTTTGGATCGTGTTTTTTCCCGATCGCCAGACGGCCGGCCCCCGCCACTAGGACACCTCGCTCAAGGTTCCCGACACGCCTGAACTCGCGGAACCACTCTTCAGGAACCCTGGGCCAGACATCGGCGACTTGCCGAAATTACCAGAACTTATTCCTCATTGTCCGGTAGACATTACCTGCGAGTAATGATAGCTCTGGTCCGGTGACGCAACCAGAGGTGGAGCGTGGTCGCGTGAATCACGAGTCGCGTAGCCAGCCGGCGTCCACGGCAACCGCAGCCGGGTTCCCCGCCCCGGCGTCCGGAGTCGGTGCTCCCGTGCGTCCATCCGGGGAGGAGCTCCGGCCGGCCCTTCAGCCGCGGGCCGTGCCCGTGCCGCAGGCCGCTGGCCAGGTCCCGGCCACGGCCGGCGCGCCCGGCCGGGACGCGCGCCGCATCCTCTTCGTGGCGTGGCGCGACCTCGCCAATCCCCGGGCGGGCGGCTCTGAGGTGCTCGTCGACCGCCTCGCCGAGGGGATGCAAGCACGCGGCGACCGGGTCACCCTGCTGTGCGGCGGGCCGACGGCGGCGCGCCCCTACCGGGTCATCGGGAGCGGCGGTACCTACACTCAGTTCCTGCGCGCGCCGCTCGTGTACCATCGACGGCTGCGTGATTGCGACCTGGTCGTCGAGGTCTGCAACGGGATGCCGTTCTTCGCCCCCCTGTGGTCCAGGCGCCCGATGATCTGCCTGGTCAACCATGTCCACACCGATCTGTGGGCGCTGCGGCTGCCGCGGCCCCTCGCGGCCGTCGGACGCTTTACCGAAAGCGCCCTGATGCCGTGGGCGCACCGCAGGAACCTGTTCCTCACGGTCTCGTCGTCCACAGCCGCGGCGCTGGTCGCGATCGGGGTGAGCCAGGACCGGATCAGGCAGATCTGCAACGGCGTGGTACATCCCGACCCGCCGGCACCGCGATCGGCCGAGCCAATGTTCCTGGCCCTGGGGCGGCTGGCCGAGTACAAGCGGATTGACCTGCTGCTGCGGCTCTGGGAACGGGTCCGGCATGTGGTCGGCGGGCGGTTGGTGATCGCGGGGGGCGGCCCGGATCGTGCCCGCATCGAGGCGCTGGCCGGGCCCGGCGTCGTCATCGCCGGCCGAGTGTCGGAGCAGGAAAAGCACCGGCTGCTGTGTTCGGCGTGGATGCTGCTGCACCCGGCGCTGATCGAGGGCTGGGGAATCGTGATCGCCGAGGCCGCGATCCGGGGCACGCCGACTATTGGGTTCGACGTCCCTGGCGTGCGTGACTCGGTCGTGGACGGCGAGACCGGGCTGCTGGTCCGCAGCGAAGGGCAGTTCGCGTCCGCCTGGGCGTCGCTCGCGCTGGACCACAGGACCCGCGAGGCGCTGGGCCGGGCGGCCCGGGAGCGGGCGCTGCGGCTGCACTGGTCCGCCGCGGTCGAGGGCTTCGCCAGCGTGGCCGACGAGGCGATCGCCCGGGCTGGCGGCGCCGGGCGGCAGGGATAAGGGGCACGATGCCGCCGGTGGCGACCGAAGCCGGCCCGGGCGGAGGCGCGCTGGGCGGGCCGGCCGGGCTGCGCGGGTTCTACGAGAACCCGGACGTCCCGGCCAGTTCCGGGCCGGATCGCGCGCAGCGCATGGCCGGCATGCTCTCCCGTGCGCTGCGCGGCGCGCGCGGGCCGGCCTGCATCCTCGACGTGGGGTGCGGCGACGGCGCCGCGGCGGTGCTCGCGGCGCAGCGCAACCCGGGGCACCGCATGATCGGCCTGGACTGGTCGGCCTCCGCGCTCGGGAGGGCGCGGCGGCTCGGCCTGACCGTCGTGCGGGCCGGGGTGGACGCGCCCGGCCTGCCCTTCGCCGCCGGGTCGGCCGATGTTGTGATCATGAGCGAGCTGATCGAGCACCTGGTCGACACCGACTCGGCGCTGGACGAGGCGTTCCGCGTGCTCAAGCCGGGCGGGTCGCTGCTGCTCTCCACGCCGAACCTGGCCGCCTGGTACAACCGCGGCCTGGTCGCGCTCGGCGTGCAGCCGGTCTTCTCCGAGGTCAGCCTGCGCGGCGTCTACGGCAGGCCGGGCCGGCAGGTGGCCGGCCACCTGCACCTGTTTACCCGGAGGGCGCTGGTGGAACTGCTCGCCGCACGCGGTTTCGGTGCCATCAGGGTGCGCGGGGCGAGATATCACGACGTGCCGCGGGCGCTGCGCCCCATCGACCGCGCGTTCTGCGCCTGGCCGGCGGCGGCCTCGATCCTGCTGGTCCACGCGTGTAAGACATGACGCTGCGGACCCTGACCGACGGCGCGGCGGCCCGGCTTCGCGCGCGGGGGAGCGGCGCGGCCGGGCGGCCGCGGGGAGTCGGCCAGCACGCGTGGCCGGCCCTGGCCGGCCTCGGCCTCGGCCTGCTCGCGCTCGGGCCCGGGCTCGGACCCGGGTACCTGCTCAGCTACGACATGGTGTTCGTGCCCCGGATGCCGTTCTCGGCGGCGCTGATCGGGCTGACCGGCGGGCCGCCGCGCGCCGTGCCCAGCGACGCCGTTGTGGCCGTGGCCTCGCTGCTGCTGCCGGCCGACCTGGTGCAGAAGCTCATCCTGCTGGCGATCTTCATCCTGGCCTGCTCCGGCGCCGCCGCCCTGCTGGACCGCGGCTGGCCGGGCGGCGCGCCGCTCTCCGCCCGGCTGGCCGCGGGCGTGTGCTACGCGTGGAACCCCTACGTGGCCGAGCGCCTGCTGATCGGCCAGTGGGCGCTGCTGCTCGGCTACGCCGGGCTGCCCTGGGTGCTCCGGCTGCTCTGCACGGCCCCGGGGCGGACCAGGCCGGCCCGGCTGCTATGCGTAATGGCCCCCGCGGCGATCGGCGGATTCGCGGCGATGATCATCACCGTGCCGGCGGCCCGGGGGCGGGCCGCGCGGCACGGCTGGCCCGCGCTGGCCGGGCTGGTTCTCGGCCTGCTCACGCTCGGGCCGGGGCTGGGCCGCGGCTACCTGCTCAGCTACGACATGGTGTTCGTGCCCCGGATGCCGTTTTCCGCGGCGCTGATCGGGCTGACCGGCGGGCCGCCGCGCGCGGTGCCCAGTGACGCGGTGGTGGCCGTGGCGTCGCTGCTGCTGCCAGCCGACGTCCTGCAGAAGCTCATCCTGCTGCTGATCTTCGTCATGGCCTGCTCCGGCGCCGCCGCGCTGCTGGACCGGGGCTGGCCGGGCGGCGCACCGCTGCCCGCCCGGCTGGCCGCGGGCGTGTGCTACGCGTGGAACCCCTACGTGGCCGAGCGGCTGCTGATCGGCCAGTGGGCCCTGCTGCTCGGCTACGCCGGCCT
>JASHPR010000601.1 GCA_030038015.1 Streptosporangiaceae bacterium | reverse complement strand
GGTCCGGGTCGGCCCGCCGGCCGCGCCCGGCTGGCACCCTGGCGCCAGGGAATCAGCCCTCGCCAGCCTGCTCAGGCAGCTGCTCGATGACTGGGAGCGGCCATGGTGAACCTTGACTGGTCTGACCTGGACAAGGGCCTGTTCAGCATCTCCGTGGCCGCCGAGCTGACCGGCCTGCACCCGCAGACCCTGCGGATCTACGAGCGCGAAGGCCTGCTCGAGCCGGTGCGCAGCCCGGGCGGCACCCGCCGCTACAGCCAGAATGACATCAGCCGCCTGCATGAGATCTGCGCGCTCACCAACGACGGCCTCAACATGGCTGGCATTCGCCGCGTGCTGCAGCTCCAGGAGGAGACCCGCCAGCTCCAGGCCGAGATCGAGCGGCTGAAGAAATCCAGCCGCCGCGAGCGCCCATGAGGCCGCCGGCCGCCGTCACCACGATCGAGCCGGGGAACCGCGTGGTCATCACCGGCGCGACGGGGTTCATCGGCTCCGCGGTTGCCCGCGCCCTGCTGGCCAGGGACGCAGAGGTCGTCGCCCTCGTCGCGCCCGGCGCCGACGACCGCAACCTCGACGGCACAAACGTCAAGCGGGTCGTGGCCGACATCAGGGACGCGGATGCCGTCCGGGCCGTCTGCCAGGGCGCCCGGTTCGTGTTCCACCTCGCGGCCATCTACCGCTTCTGGGCACGCGACCCGCGGATCTTCTACGACGTCAACGTGGGCGGCACCCTCAACGTGCTCGACGCCGTCCGGGCGGCGGGCTGCGAGCGGCTGGTGTATACCTCCACCGTCGGGGTCCTCGGGCTGGAGGGAATGAAGCATGGCAAGCCCGCCGACGAGACCTGCTACGCCGACATCTCGCACCTGTTCGGCCACTACAAGAGGTCGAAGTTCGTCGCCGAGCACGAGGTGCTCAGGGCCGCCGCCCAGGGCCTGGACGTGTGCCTGGCCCTGCCAACGTTCCCGCTGGGACCTGGCGACGTCGGGCCGACCCCGACGGGGAAGGTCGTCCTCGACTTCCTCAACGGCAGGATGCCGGGATTCGTGAACACTGCCTTGAACGTCACGCACGTGGATGATCTGGCCGTCGGCCACCTGGCCGCGCTCGAGTACGGGCGCAGCGGGCGCAGCTACATACTCGGCGGGGAGAACCTGTCGATGTACGCGATCCTGCAGATGCTGGCGGGCTGCTCCGGCCTGCCCGTGCCGCGGCTCCAGCTGCCGCGGATGCTGGCGCTTGCCGCCGGCGTGACCTCGGACGTGATCGAGGGCCGGCTGCTCCGCCGCGAGCCGCGCGTGCCGCTCGAGGCCGCGCGCATGTCGGCAACATGGATGATCTTCAATGACGAGCGGGCCCGCGCCGAGATCGGCCACACCTCCCGGCCGGCCCGCGAGGCGATCGAGGAATCGGCGCGCTGGTTCGTTGAGAACGGCTACGTGTCACCGGGGCGGCGCGCCGCCATCAGGTGGCAGAGCTAGAGCCCTGCCCTGGTGCGGAGCGGTAGCCCTCGAAGGCGAGCCACGAACGGGCGCGCCCGAGCGCGCGTTCCTGGCGGTAGATCTGCCACTGCGTCAGCACCTCCTCGGGCCCGTTGAAGATGATGTCCCGGAACCTGCGGAACGCGCCGCGGCCGTCCAGCGCGTCCAGCAGCCGCGTGCGCAGGCCCTCGCTGGTGACGTGGTCGGTGAAGCGCAGCATGTCGCGATACGCATCGCCGGATTCCGGCCGGTAGTACAGCCAACGGTCCTCGTGGTAGTCCCCGGACTCCTCGTCCAGCTCCTCCGGCGGGTCGTAGTCGGTGACCCCGGGCGGCCAGATCATCCCGGTCTGCAGGTCCACCACCCCGGTGCCCATGGCCGGATCGCCGTCCAGCCCGTCGGCGAGCTCGGCCAGGTCCACCGGCGCCGACTTCAGCGGCCAGCGCGGTATCCCGAACTCACCGGCGGCGACCTCCTCGCCCATCGCGTGCCGCAGCTCCGCCGCCAGCTGCTCATCGCCTTCCCAGAGCCGCTCCTGAAGCTGCTCGATGCAGCGCCGCGCGTACGGCGCGGCCTGAGCCGCGTTCGAGGCCAGCTCGTCCAGCAGGGCCTGGCCTGCGTGCTGCAGAACCGGTTCCATCTCCCGGTTCGCGAGCAGCGGCAGCACGTCACGGGCCTGCCGCAGCGCGTTGAACGACTCGGTGTCCCAGCCGCTGTCCGGCATGGCCGGCAGGCCAAGAACCTGTCCCAGCTCGGGGTGCACCCGGCCCGGTGTGATCGTGATGATCTCGTATCTGGCCACACCCGCCGTCACGAACGGATCGGCGGCGGCAGCCTTCTCAATCGCTGCCCGGTCCAGTCCCGTGGCCAGGATCGCCCTGCCGATGTCCTCCGGCACCGTCTGCCCGGAGAGCACGAACGTGCCCTCGGCATGGTGGCGTTCGAGGTATTCGGCATGATCGGCCAGGTATGGCTCAGCCTCCGTCGGCGGAACCGTGTAGCGCAGGATGAGCAGGTGGGTCATCGGTCAGCGCCTGCCGCGCCGCCGCCGAGCTGGAGCAGACGCCGGGCGGGCCGGCCGGCGCCGGCCAGGATGATGCTTATCTGGTCGGTTCGTGCCGCAGGCACAGCGAGGGCCTTCTTCCTTCAGGAGGGCAAGATACATCCTGCCGCGCGACCTTACCGCCCGCAGCCGTGGCCGGCCCGGCGCCTGGGGCGGCCTCATGAAGCGCGGTCTGGGTAGCGTCAGGAGGCTGATGCGGGCCACAGCGGCAGCGGGTCCCTGCCGATGGTGGAGTTGAGCAGGATCGCGGTGGCCAGGTAACCGGCGGCCACGGTGTTGGCGAGCGTCACCCAGCCGCCGGCCTTGGTCATGCCGCCGGCCCAGCCGGCCGTGCCGCCGGGCAGCGCGATGGCCTCCAGCACCAGCACGATGGCGGCCAGTGAGAACGGCATGAACGCGGCGAAGTTGATATCCCGGGCGCCGCGTCGGGGCCTGTGCGCGAAGGCGGGACGGGCCCGCGTACCTTGCATCAGCGCCGCAGGTCCGGGCGGCAGACGGCTCGGGTCCGGCGCGTCACGGGCCGCTGCTGCCGTCCGCCGCGTGGGCGAGGACACGGCGAAGCGGCCTCGGGACACGGCCGGGGCCGAGCGCGTCCACGAGCAGGCGCGCGTACTGGCTTTTCCTGCCCGACCTGGTTCCCATGAAGCGGTGCAGCTGCCGCTCCGGGCTCTGCCCCTGCTGCGCGGGCTGCTTCTGGAAGACCCGGAACGACCGGATCTCGCCCTGTGCCTCGATGATCCGCTCCACCGAGGCGGCGCCGAGCGCGCGGATCAGCTCGTCCTCGAGGTCGGCGACGCACACGTAGAAACCGAGCGCCTCCATGCCGGCGCGGGACAGCCCGGAGCCGAGGCCCGCCCGCTCGAGGGCACGCCGGAAATAACCCTCCTCGGCCGCGTCACACAGGCCGGCCAGCCTGATCCCGAGCCCGCGCGGGCCGAACCGGCCGACGAAGTGCTCAACGTTGGTCGCGCCGCCCATCGCCGCGATGGAGATGCCCCGGACGCCCAGCGGCTGCCCGCTGCGCTCGGCCAGCGCTTCGAGCGCGGCCTGATCGCTCCGGCCCTCGACGAGGATCACCACCGCCCGCGGCCCGGCGGCACCAGCGGTAACAGGGCCCATGCGCGGTGTTCGCCGGTGCCGGTTACCCGGCGCGGTGGAGGGTGAGGCCCAGCGACGCGAACTGCTCGAAGGGCCGGTGGTAGCCGCGCTCGATGTGGTGGATGCCGCGCAGCAGGGAGGGCTGGTCGGCGACGGCGGCCGCCAGCACGGCGGAGAACCCGGCGCGCACGTCGGGCAGCGTGACGTCCGCGCCGCGCAGCTTGGACGCGCCCCTGATGACCGCGGAGTGCACGGCGTTGGTGTCGTGGAAACGGCACGCGGGGCCGCCCAGGCACGCCGCGAACACCTCGATCTCGCAGCCCATCTTCTGCAGCGCCGGGACGTAGACCAGGCGGTTCTCGAACACGGTTTCGTGCAGCACCGACATGCCTTCGGCCTGGGTGAACAGCACCATCAGCGGCTGCTGCCAGTCGGTCATGAACCCCGGGTGGGTGTCGGTGTGCACCGCCGCGGCGCGCAAGCCGTTCGGCGCCGACGCGGTGATCCACTCGTCGGTGATGTCGAACCTCGCGCCCATCCTGGCCAGCGTGGTGATCGCGGTGACCAGCCGGTCCTGCGGGCAGCCGTGCACGCGGACCTCGCCCCCGGTGATCAGCCCGGCGACCAGGTAGGAGAACGCCTCGAGGCGGTCGCCGGCCAGCCGGGTCGTGGCGCCGCGCAGCCGTGGCACGCCCTCGATCACGATCCGCCGGTCCGGGCTCAGCTCGATGTGCGCGCCCATCCGCTGCAGGAACAGGGCAAGCTCCGCCACTTCTGGCTCGGTGGCGGCGCCACGCAGCACGGTCTTCCCCTCGGCCAGCACCGAGGACAGCAGCACGGTCTCGGTCGCGCCGACGCTCGGGTATGGCAGGTCGATCCGCGCGCCGTACAGCTTGCTCGCGCGCGCGGTGATCCCGTGCGGCCCGACGTCCACCTCGGCGCCGAGCGCCCGCAGCGCCGCCACATGAAAGTCCACCGGCCGCCGCCCGATCTGATCGCCTCCGACCAGCGGCACGAACGCCTCGCCGGTCTGGTGCAGCAGCGGACCCAGCATCAGGATCGGAATGCGGTTCAGCCCGGTGAACGCCTCCGGGACGCTGGGCTCGATCACGTCCCCGGCCACGATCGTGATCTCGGCACCGGACCGGACGACGTGATAACCGATCGATTCCAGCATCGCGGCCGTGATGTTGGTGTCCCCGACCTCCGGAACGTTACGGATCGTGCTCGGTGCGTCGCCGAGCATCGCGGCGACCATGTGCTTGGACACCGCGTTCTTCGACCCGCGCACGCGGATATCCCCGCGTAGCGGCCCAGAGGGCTCGACTTGCCAGGTTTCGGTCACGCTGATCACTGTAGGGGCAAATTTCCGTGCTCTGAGC
>JASHPR010000600.1 GCA_030038015.1 Streptosporangiaceae bacterium | reverse complement strand
GTGGCAGGTGTTGGGTTCGAACCAACGTAGGCTGAGCCGACGGTTTTACAGACCGCTCCCTTTGGCCACTCGGGCAACCTGCCTCGCGCCGCCGCTACAGACGGCACAGTGAAGGATAGCGGAACTCCGGGCCCGGGTCAGCATCAGCGCCCCCGGCTGACCAGTATCGCCGTCGCGGCGCCGCCCGACACGATGCGGTGTCCGCGGCGCGCAAGCTGTGCCAGCCGCGCTGGGCGTTTAACCTGGGACCGTGGCATCCGAATCCTCTTTCGACGTAGTGTCCAAGATCGACCGCCAGGAAGTCGACAACGCGCTCAACCAGGCGGCCAAGGAGATCGGCACGCGCTTCGATTTCCGTGGCGTGGGCGCCTCCATCGCCTGGTCGGGCGATCACGCCGTCGAGATCAGGGCGAACAGCGAGGAACGCGCCAACGCGGTCCTCGACGTGTTCAAGGAGAAGCTGGTCCGGCGGTCGGTGTCGCTGAAGGTGCTGGATGCGGGCGAGCCCAGGCCCTCGGGCAAGGAATACCGCCTCGCGGTGGGCCTGAAAGAGGGCATCTCGCAGGACGACGCCCGGAAGATATCGAAGATCATCCGCGATGAGGGCCCGAAGGGCATCAGGGCCCAGGTGCAGGGCGACGAGCTTCGCGTCTCATCCAAGAAGAAGGATGATCTCCAGCAGGTCATCAACCTGCTCAAGGGCAAGGACTTCGACTTCGCCCTCCAGTTCGTGAACTACCGCTAAAGACACGGATCTTGAACGGGACGCCGCCGGGCCGGCCGGCTCAGGCACCGGGGCCGCGCGGGCGGGCCAGACCAGCGCCGGGCCAGACCGGCCGGGCCTCACCGGAGCCGAGCGCGGCTCAGGAGGCCACGGAGGTCCGGCGGCGGAAGCCGGCGATGTCGGTCGGGTGCTTGAGCTCGCCGGGGGCCGCGCCAGCCGGCCCGACGACCCCGGCGGGCCCGGCAACCCCGGCGGCGAGCTGGGCGGCGAGCTCGGCGCACGCGCGCGCCCGGTCGGCGTCCCTGGCGTGGTCGGCGCAGCGCCCGCCGGGGATCTTCCTGCAGCCCCAGCAGCCGGCCGCGGCAGCTCCCGACGTGCGGTAGACGCCGGCGTCCTCCAGGGCGGTCAGCATGATCTCGAGCTGCCTCGGCGAGAGCGCCGCCTCAGCGCGCCCCGCCTGCCTGGCCCGCCACAGCAGGGAGGCCACGGCGGCGGCGTTCCGCTTGTCCCAGTGGACTAACCGGCGGAGGAACTGCGAGTCCCGGCCTGCGAGCCGGATCCCGCGCAGGGCCGCGTCCAGTGCATCCCGCACCGTGGCCCGGCAGGCGCCCGGGCGCTGCAGCTGGACCGGCCCGGTCCCCGGCTGGGCCGGGGCCGACCTCGGGCGGGCCGACGGCGGCCTGGGCACAGCGGTGATCCCGCCGGCCTCACTCCCCTGCACACGATCCCCCACGCGACCTCCTAGCCAGGCGCGAGATCCAGCCTCCCCAGCCAACGAAGATGCAGCTCACTGCCCCCGCGTCCGTCCCCCCGTATGGCGCCGAAATACGCCAGTTACAACCAGTGATCGATACGTCACCACCGTGGTTAAGACGCCCCTAGGTGTGGTTCGGTTGACACTCTCAGTGACCGGACTGAGACCCGCAAGCCGACGCGCCGTTTTCCTGTTTTCCAAGGTCAGCCGATCGGGCGGGCACGCAATTCCGGCCGTCCTAGGGGATTCACGCCTCCCTAGGGGAAAGTTACGCCCGCCGCATCCGGTGAACCACTCCGCCCGCCGGGACGTCGTATTACAGTAATGCAACGTCTGGACGCACCTTGCGTCACAGATATGCAGCACGGGTCATCGCGCTGCAGCGCTACCTCACGTTTTGGAGGGTAGCGCGGCTATTGCGACAGCCCGCGACCAGCAATGACGGCACCGACGCGCATCCGGCCGGCACCCAGCAAACCGCCGGCAGGATGTAAGGTAGTCCTAATCTCAACAAAAACCTCAACGCCCCGGCCCAGGCCACGGACAGGGGCGGCGCCTACAAGGATGCACGCCGTCACCGCGTCCGCAGCGCGTGCCCCGCACTGCCCGGCCTCGGCGCGTGGAGGAGGCCTCCGACTGTGACCAAGCAGGTCCAGCAACTCGATCGGGTAATCATCAGATTCGCTGGCGACTCGGGCGACGGCATGCAGCTAGCCGGCGACAGGTTCACCCAGGAAACGGCGACGTTCGGCAACGACCTGTCGACGCTGCCCAACTTCCCCGCTGAGATCAGGGCACCCGCAGGCACGCTCCCCGGGGTGTCCAGCTTCCAGCTCCACTTCGCCGACCACGACATCCTGACGCCGGGCGACGCTCCCGACGTCCTGGTGGCGATGAACCCGGCGGCGCTCAAGGCGAACATCGGCGACCTGCCGCGCGGCGCGGACATCATCGCCAACACCGACGAGTTCATCAAGCGCAACCTGACCAAGGTGGGCTACGAGCAGAACCCGCTCGAGGACGGCTCGCTGTCCGGCTACCAGCTGCACGCCCTGCCGATCACGTCAATGACGGTCAAGGCGCTGGAAACTTACGACATCAGCCGCAAGGAGGCCGAGCGGGCGAAGAACATGTTCGCGCTCGGCCTGCTGTCGTGGCTGTACAACAGGCCGGCCGAGGGCACGATGACGTTCCTCGAGTCCAAGTTCGCCAGGCGGCCCGAGATCATGGAGGCGAACAAGGCCGCCTTCCGGGCGGGCTGGAACTACGGCGAGACGACCGAGACCTTCTCGGTCCAGTACGAGGTCAAGCCGAGCACCATGGTGCCCGGCACCTACCGCAACATCACCGGCAACACCGCGCTCGCCTACGGGCTCATCGCCGCGTCCCGGCGCTCCGGCCTGCCGCTGTTCCTCGGCTCGTACCCGATCACCCCGGCCTCGGACATCCTGCACGAGCTGGCCAAGCACAAGCGGTTCGGGGTCCGCACGTTCCAGGCGGAAGACGAGATCGGCGGCGTCGGCGCGGCGCTCGGCGCCTCGTTCGGCGGCGCGCTCGGCGTCAGCACCACCTCGGGCCCGGGCATGGCGCTCAAGGCCGAGACCATCGGGCTCGCGGTGTCGGTCGAGCTGCCGCTGATCATCTGCGACATCCAGCGGGCCGGCCCGTCCACCGGGATGCCGACGAAGACCGAGCAGGCCGACCTGCTGATGGCGCTTTTCGGCCGGAACGGGGAGTCGCCGGTCGCCGTGGTCGCGCCGGCCACCCCGGCGGACTGCTTCGACATCGCGCTCGAGGCGGTCAGGATCGCGGTCAAGTACCGCACGCCGGTGATCATCCTGTCCGACGGCTACCTCGCGAACGGCTCGGAACCGTGGCGGATCCCGGAGGTCGCCGACCTGCCCAGGCTGCGGGACGAGTTCTCGTTCTCCAGCCCGGACGAGTGGCGCGGCGACGGCGACCAGCCCGGCTTCCTCCCGTTCAAGAGAAATCCCCAGACCCTGGCACGGCCCTGGGCCATCCCGGGGACCCCCGGCCTGGAGCACCGGATCGGCGGCATCGAGAAGGCCGACGTGACCGGCAACATCTCCTACGACCCCGGCAACCACGACAAGATGGTCCGGCTGCGCCAGGCGAAGATCGACGGCATCGCCAGCGACATCCCGAAGCTCGAGGTGGACGACCCGGGCGGCGACGCGAAGGTCCTGGTGCTCGGCTGGGGCTCCACGTTCGGCTCGATCGGTGCCGCGGTCCGCCGGGTCCGGCTGGCCGGGGGCAAGGTCGCCCAGGCGCATCTGCGGCACCTGTCGCCGCTGCCCGCCAACCTGGGCGAGGTGCTGGCCGCCTACGACAAGGTGCTGGTGCCCGAGATCAACCTGGGCCAGCTCGCGCTGGTGCTGCGCGGCCGCTACCTCATCGACGTGATCTCCTACAACCGGGTCCGCGGGCTGCCGTTCCGGGCGGCCGAGCTCGCGGGCGTCATCCAGGATGTGATCGCAGATGTCTGAAGCCCTGAACGCCGCGGGCGGCCCGGCTCACGACGGGGCGCCGGAGGCCAGCAGGCGGCCGGCCGCGCTCACCCTGGTGCCGGTGGCCGACGAGAAGCTGGCCACCAAGGACTTCAAGTCCGACCAGGAGGTGCGCTGGTGCCCGGGGTGCGGCGACTACGCGATCCTGGCGGCGTTCCAGTCGTTCCTGCCCGAGCTGGAGATCCCGCGCGAGAACCTCGTGATCATCTCGGGCATCGGCTGCTCGTCGCGGCTGCCGTACTACGTGGACAGCTACGGCATGCACTCGATCCACGGCCGGGCCCCGGCGATCGCCACCGGCCTGGCCGCCTCCCGCCCCGACCTGTCGGTGTGGGTGGTTACCGGCGACGGTGACGCGCTGTCCATCGGCGGCAACCACCTGATCCATGCGCTGCGCCGCAACGTCAACATCAAGATCCTGCTGTTCAACAACCGGATCTACGGGCTGACCAAGGGCCAGTACTCGCCCACGTCGGAACAGGGCAAGGTGACCAAGTCGACCCCGTTCGGATCGCTGGACACGCCGTTCAACCCGCTGTCGCTGGCGCTCGGCGCCGAGGCCAGCTTCGTCGCCCGGACCATCGACTCCGACCGCAAACACCTGCAGGGCGTGCTGCGGGCGGCCGCGAACCACCGCGGCGCGGCGTTCATCGAGATCTACCAGAACTGCCCGATCTTCAACGACGACGCGTTCGCGCCGCTCACCGAGCCTGGGTCGCGGGACGAGAACGTGATCAGGCTGGAGCACGGCGAGCCGATCCGGTTCGGCGCGGACGCGGGCCACGGGCTGCGGTTCAACAGCTACGGCTCGCTGGAGGCGGTGGATGCCGCAACTGCCGGCGCTGGCACGCTGCTGGTCCACGACGCGCACGCGCCCGATCCCTCGTACGCGTTCGCGCTGTCGCGGCTGGACAGCTCGGCGGTCGCCCGCACCCCGATCGGGGTGTTCCGGCAGGTGCCCAGGCCCAGCTACGACGACCTGATGTCCGAGCAGCTGGAGACCGCGCGGGCGCGCCAGGGCGACGGCGACCTGGCCGCGCTGCTGGCGGGCGGCGACACCTGGCAAGTCGGCTGAGCGTGCCGCCCGGCGGGGCTGAGACCGCAGCGGCGTCCGGGAGCCCGGGGGTCACCCCCCGGGCTGACTCCGCGGGGGGTTCGGGTTCCGGGGGGTCGTCCCCCGGGGCCAGCACCGCGGAGGGTTCCGGGGGGCCGTCCCCCGGGGCGAGCATCGTCCGGGTCGAGCGGCGCGGGGCGGTCACCACGGTGATCCTGGACCGCCCCGCGGTTCGCAACGCCGTGGACGGGCCGACCGCCGCCGCGCTGGCCGAGGCGTTCGAGGACTTCGACGCGGACCCGGACGCGTCGGTCGCGGTGCTGTTCGGCGCGGGCGGCACGTTCTGCGCCGGCGCCGACCTCAAGGCGATCGGCGGGCCTCAGGCTAACCGGACCGAGCCGGCCGGCCACGGGCCGATGGGCCCGACCCGGATGCAGCTTTCCAAGCCGGTCATCGCCGCGATCGCCGGCCACGCCGTGGCCGGCGGCCTGGAGCTCGCGCTCTGGTGCGACCTGCGGGTGGCGGAGGAGGACGCGGTGCTCGGCGTGTTCTGCCGCCGGTGGGGAGTGCCGCTGGTCGACGGCGGCACGGTGCGGCTGCCGCGGCTGATCGGGCTGGGCAGGGCGCTCGACATGATCCTCACCGGGCGCGGCGTTGACGCCGCCGAGGCTCACCAGATGGGCCTGGTCGACCGGGTGGTCCCGAACGGCCGCGCCAGGGCCGCGGCCGAGGAACTCGCGCGGGAGATCGCCGCGCTGCCGCAGGACTGCCTGCGCAGCGACCGGATGTCGGCGGTCGAGGGGCTGTCGCTCGCCCATGACGAGGCGATGGCCAACGAGTTCCGGCGCGGCATGGGCGTGCTGACCGGGCCGGGCGTGATCGAGGGCGTGTCCCGGTTCCGCGGCGGCGCCGGCCGCGGCGGCGCCCCCGCCTGAGCCCTTCTCCGCGCTTTTTCATGATCCCGGCGGATTTCGCCGCGCACATGGCGCCGGCGATCAACGCCGCGTCTGTGATCGGCACACCCGCGCCTGTGATCCACACGCCCGCCTCTGTGTCGACACGCCCGCGTCTGTGATCGACACGCCATCTGTTCTTTGAGGCCTGGGCCCGATTTCATGATCCGGGTACATGGCGCGCACATAGGGGTCATGGCAAATCCGAAAAAATCAGCACTCACCACCGACAGGATCGTGTTGCGGACGCGGTGCCCTTTCTTCGGCCTCGGCGGCTGGTGGCCCACTGGCGGCCCTTGTGGGTATCCCTGCTGAGGTGGCGGCTGGTAGCTGTAGCCCGGTGGCGGCAGTTGGTATCCGGGAGGTGGCTGCTGGTAGCCGGGGGTGGCGTCGGGGCTGACCATCCATGCGTTCCTACCCGGTCAGCCCGGCCAGCGGGTTGACCGCGCCGCCTGATCCCGCATCCGGCGCATCACCCGGCTGGCCGCCTCCGGATCCAGAAGCTAACGGCCGGCCGCCACCGTGCGCACCGCGCCGACCAAGTCGGTGCCCCGGATCTGCTTGAGCACATACCCCGCCGCCCCGGCCATGATCGCGTCAAAAAACGCGTCATCATCACCAAACGAGGTCAGCATCAAACACGCCACCTGCGGCATCGCCGAACGGATCTCCCGGCACACGCTCATCCCGTCCCCGTCGGGCAGCCGCACATCCAGCACTGGCGCGCCTCCCACTTTCCGGACTGCGGATCCTTTAGGATCCCCGACCGGAAAGGAAGGGTCAATTGCGAAAGAAATACAAGACCTATTCGCCTGAGTTCCGGGATGAGGCGGCCCGGCTCGTGGCCGAGACGTCACGTCCTATCGCCGATGTGGCACGGGAACTCGGAATCAGCGAGACCTCGCTCGGTAACTGGGTAAGAGCGTACCGGGAAAAGCATAAGGAGGACGAGCCGCCGCTGCAGGTATCCGAGCGGGCCCGGCTCCGCGAGCTCGAGCGCCAGGTCCGGGACCTGGAAATGGAAAACACCTTCCTGAAAAAAGCAGCCGCGTACTTCGCGAGGGAGCATCGGTGAGCGGGAAATACGAGTTCATCGACGCCGAGTACGCTAACCCGCCGGCCAGCGGGCCCGCTCCCACGATCACGTGCATGTGCAGGTGGCTGGGAGTGTCAAAATCCGGGTACTACGAATGGCGGTGCCGCCCGGAATCACCGACCGCGAGAAGAAGGGCCGAACTCAAGCTGCTGATCACCAAGGCCTTCGACGATTCCGACGGGACCTACGGCCACCGGCGGATCTGGCGGCAGCTGGGCCGCTGGGGCGTGCGGGCGGGCCTGGAGCTGGTCCGCGCCCTGATGCGCGAGCTGGGCCTGGTGGCCTGCCAGCCGCGGCCGTGGCGGCCGTCCACCACCAGGCAAGGCCAGGCCGGGCCGATCCCCGACCTGGTGAACCGTGACTTTTCCGCCGCGGCGCCCGGCGCCAAGATGGTCGGCGACATTACCTATATCCCGACGTGGCAGGGCTGGGAATATCT
>JASHPR010000599.1 GCA_030038015.1 Streptosporangiaceae bacterium | reverse complement strand
CCCAGCTCGATCCCCGGGACACCGCGCGGCTCGAGCCCTGGGACACCGCGCGGATCGATCCCCCGGCCACCGCGCCGCTCGATCCTGGAGACGCCACGCCGGTGTCGGGTTAGGGCTCTCGTACCGGAAACCGGCTCGGCGGGACCGGTTTCGGCCGGCGGTGGGCCTAGTCCGGCTGGCCGAGCGTGGCCGGGGCGCCGTAGCGGTGCAGCACCTCGGGAACGGTGACCGTGCCGCCCTCGTCCTGGAAGTTCTCCATGATCGACAGCAGCGCCCGGGCGGTCGCCCCGGTGCCGTTGAGCGTGTGCACGAACTGGAGGTCCCGGTCACGGCGGAACCGGATGTTCAGCCGCCGTGCCTGGTAGTCGGTGGTGTTCGAGCAGGAAGTGATCTCCCGGTACCGTCCCTGGGCCGGGAACCACGCCTCGATGTCGTACTTCTTGGCGGCGGGGCCGCCGAGGTCGCCGGCGGCGATGTTCATCACCCGGTAAGGCAGGCCGAGAGCCTGGACGATCTCCTCCTCGTAGGCGAGCAGCCGCTCGTGGAACTCTCCGGATCGTTCGGGTGCGCAGTAGACGTACATCTCCACCTTGTCGAACTGGTGCACCCGGAACATGCCCTTGGTGTCCTTGCCGGCCGCCCCGGCCTCCCGCCGGAAATTGGTGGTGAACCCGGCGTACAGGGCGGGAAGCTGCTCCTCCTCCAGCCGCTCGTCCATGTGTATCCCGGCGAGCGCGACCTCGGAGGTGCCGGTCAGGTACAGGTCGTCCTTCTCGAGGCGGTAGAGGTTGGACTCCTCGGTCGGCAGGAAGCCGGTGCCGTACATGGCGCGCTCGCCGACCAGGACCGGGGGAAGCACGAGCAGGAAGCCCTTGCCGGCCAGGTTGTCGATGACGAACCGGTACAGCGCCATCTCGGCCAGTGCCACATCCCCGATCCGGTACGCGAACCGCGACCCGGACAGCCGCGCCCCCCTGGCCATGTCGATCCACCCGCGGGGCGAGCCAAGCTCCAGGTGGTCGCGGGGCTCAAAGCTGAACCGCGGCGGCTCGCCCCAGGTCCTGACCACCTGCGCGTCCTGCTCGTCCATGCCCTCGGCAGCGGTGGGATCGGGCAGGTTCGGGATCCGGGCGAGCAGCTCGTCGCGCTCGCGGGCGGCGTGGGCCTGCTCCTCGGTTGCCGCCGCGAACTCGGCGGCGAGCTGCCGGAGCTCGGCAAGCTCCTCCGGGCCCGGCTTTCCCTTTGACGACCTCTTCTGCGCCGCGCGCAGGGTCTCTGCGCGCTCCGTGTGCTCGCGCCATCTGGCGTCCGCGGCGAGCAGCGCGTCGAAGTCCTCGGCCGCGCCGCGCCTGGCCAGCGCCTTCCGGTACCGCTCGGGCTCCTGCCGCGCGGCTTTGAGGTCGATCATGGAGGTGAGTCTATCGGGGGCGCCGCGGCGCGGCCGACCCGTTTACGGCCCGCCTGGCGCCGGGGCGGGCCCCGGTGCCGGCTCAGGCCCTGGCGCGAACGCGGGCTCGGGATCCGGCCCCCGGGCGCCGCGCCCGCCGGGCCGGGTCGCCAGCACCGAGCCCCCGAGTATCAGCGCGAACGCGCCCGCCATCGCTGGCGTGAACCGCTCGCCGAGCAGCGACACCCCAAGCGCAACGGCGACCGCCGGGTTGATGTAGGTGATCACGCTCGCCCGGGCCGGGCCGACCTCCGCGATCAGCCGGAAGAAGAGCGGGAACGCCGCAGCCGTGCACACGACGGCGAGGCCCGCCAGGGCCCCGAGCACCCGCCAGGACGGCATGGCGCCCGGCCAGGTGAGTGCCGCCAGCGGCGCGTAGATGACCGAGGCGAAGCCAAGGCACGCCGCGGTCATGCCCAGCGGCGGCAGGTCGCCGAGCTTCCTGCTCGCGATCAGCGGCCCGGTCGCGTAGCACACCGCGACGAGCAGCACCTCGGCAACCGACAGAGCATCGCCGCCCGCCGCCGACGGCGCGGCCAGCAGCGCGACACCGCCGAGCCCTGCCAGCAGGCCGGCCCAGCGGGTCATGGTCAGCCGGTCGGTCCCGCCGGTCAGCCTGCCCAGGACGACCACGGCGATCGGCACCGACGCCACGAGCAGCCCGCTCATGGAGCTGGGGAGCCTGCGCTCGGCTTCGGACAGCAGCAGCCAGGGCGTGATGATCTCGACCAGCGCAAACGCCGTCAGCCAGCGCCAGCGCGCCCGCAGCGGGGCAAGCTGGCCGCGCCTGATGGCGGACGGCAGCAGCAGCGCGGAGCCCACACCGACCCGGGCCAGAACGAGCACCGGCGCGGGCACGCCGCCGACGGCGACCTTGATCAGCAGGTAGGGAATCCCCCAGATGACGCTCATCGCTGCGAACAGTGCCCAGCCCCGGCGGCTCACTGCTGGTCTCCGATCTCGCGTGTCCCTGCTGCTTCCCTCGCAGGCTACGCCGCCTGCGGGGCGGCGGGCGCGGCCCGTGCCGGGGCTCGCGCTACTGCGACAGGCACACGCCGAGCAGGCCGACGTCCAGGCACAGCCCGCCGTCATCGGACGAGCCGGAGCCGGAACCGCTCGAGTCGGGACCGCCCGCCGACGGGGTCGCCGAGGGCGACGGCGACGCCACGGGGGCCGGGGAGCGCGACGCGCTGGGCGACGGGTCCGCGGACGGGGCGGGCGAGGGTGACGGGGAGGAGCCGGTGGCGCGGTGACCGCCGCCAGCCTGGATAGGCGCCGGCCGCTGCGGCTGCCCCGATGAGCCCGGGAACGAGCCTGAACGGCTGCCGGGGCTGCCCGGCCTGCCCGGTGGCGGGACGGCGGCCGCGGCGATGGGGGCCCCGCCCTGAGCGGTGGCATGCGATCCGTGGATCTTGATCGAGACCGATACCAGCAGGACGTAAGCGACCGCGGCGGCCAGGATGATCATCATCGGGGGGACGAAGATGGCCGGGTGTGCGCGCATGGCGGCGGCGGCGTTGCGGACGGTCGCCCTCAGCCTGTCCACCATCATGGCGCCGGCGACGCCCACGACCGGCAGCCGCGGGCCCTGTCCCATGCGGCCGCTGGTCCGCGCCCGGCGCAAGGCAGCCTGCCGTTGCGTCGCGGTGAGCCCGGGCAGCAGGTAGATGATCGTGTCCTTGCCGCGGGCCACCGCTCGGATGTGTAACCCAGCGGGCAGGTCTGCGTACCGGATCCTGATCACGTGCCGGTGACCTCGCAAAAGCTGCTGGAAACCGCTATTGCCGCATCTCTGATCAACAGATGGTGACGAGGCTATCACGATGGATAGCTGCAATCCCATCGAATCGGGAAATTGCATTTAGCAAACCGCACGCCTGACGGTGCCCCGGCGGGCCGGGGCAAAACGCCCCGCCGGGCCGGGGAGGTGCGCGGCGGGACCCGGCCGCAGCCGGGTGAAGCGCCTCGCCGGGCCGGGGTTTGGGGGACCTGGGCTACGCTCGCAGCATCGGACCCGGGGGACGGCTGGCGGGAAGCGGACCCGGACGCCCGGCAGGAGGTACGGTGCCGCAGACCGGCAAGGCGAGCCACGGTGGCGCCGCTGACGCAGCGGCCGGCGCCGGGGTGCCTGGAGCCGTCGCGTCCGACGCGGCCACGGCGCGAGCAGATGCCGTGGCCGCGGGCCAGGCGGAGCCTGCTGCCCGGGCG
>JASHPR010000598.1 GCA_030038015.1 Streptosporangiaceae bacterium | reverse complement strand
CCGCGCAGCGCGAGCGCGGCCCGGGCGACCCGCAGCCGCTCGGGCAGGGACAGGAAGCGGTAGGCGGCCAGGGACCGGCCCAGGTGCAGCGGGGCGGGCAGGCCGGACCGGCGCAGCCTGGCCCGGCCGCCGGGCGACAGCACGGTGACGTCGAACCGGTCCTGGACGGTCACCGAGCCGGCCACGCCGAGCCGGGCGAGCAGCTCGGTGTAACTGGTGCAGCAGCGCAGGAACACGTGCTGGCCGGTGTCGATGGTCAGGTCGCCGCGGGAGAACGACGCGGTCGCGCCGCCGAGCCGGGGCCTGGCCTCGAGCAGGGTGACGCCGATGCCGGCGTCGCGCAGCTCGATGGCGGCGGTGATGCCGGCCAGGCCGCCGCCGATCACGACGGCGCTGCGGCCGGTCATGCCGGGGCCCCGGCCGTGGCGGGCACCCGCTCGCCGATCCCGGCCAGGGCCCGCACCGCGACCGCGGCCTTGGCCTTGCCGGGCAGCGACTGCCGCTGCCGCAGGGCGGCGGCCGGGTCCGACACGATCTGCTCGAGCAGCCGCAGGTAGATGCCGGCCATGGCGCCCGCGGAGGCGGCGCTGCGCCGGTCGAACAGCGGCAGCAGCCGCATCCCCCTGGCGTACCAGGCGAAGGCGCGCTGCGCCTCGAACCGCATGACCTCCGCCAGCGCGTGGTCGCCGGCCAGCGAATCGGCGGCCCGGCCGGGCGCCAGGTCCGCGCCGAAGCGCTTGAGGTCTTCCTCCGGGAGGTACACCCGGCCGTTGCCGAGGTCCTCGCGGACGTCGCGCAGGATATTGGTGAGCTGCAGGGCGACGCCGAGCGCGTCGGCGAGCGGCTCCGCGGCGGCCCGTTCCCTGCTGCCGAACACGCCGAGCGAGAGCCGCCCGATCGACCCGGCCACGCACCGGCAGTAGTGCTCGAGGTCACCGAAGGTGGCGTAGCTGGTGCCGCGGACGTCGGCCTCGCAGCCCTCGATCAGCTCGCCGAAGGCGCCGAGCGGGATCGGGCGCTGGCGCGCGGCGTCGGCGAGCGCGACAAGCACCGGGTCGCCTGCTGCCGCATCGGCGCCCGCGGCGTCCAGGGCGGCGACCGCGGCACGCGCGCCGTTCAGGGCGGCGAGCTTCTCCCCGGCGGGCAGCGTGCCGTCGCCGATGTCGTCGATGCGGCGGGCGAACGCGTACACGGCGGACAGCGCCCGGCGCTTGGCGGGGGGGAGCAGCCGGATGCCGTAGGAGAAGTTCCTCGCCTGCGTCCGGGTCACCTGCTCGCAGTGCCGGTACGCGGCGCGGACGTCGGTGGCGCCGGTTGCCACGGCCGTCATCGGCTCACCGCCCCCTCGCGCAGGCGAGGATCAGCTCGGCGGCCATGCGTTGCCGGCGCGGCAGCGGCGCACCGCGCAGCACGTCGTGATCGGCGGCGGTGAGCGCTGCCAGCGCAGCCCGGCCGCCGGCAACATACCCGGCCACCGCAAGGCGCGCCGCGCCGCGCAGCGTGCCGATGAGCGGGGCCCCGGCGTCGAGCATCTGCCTCGCCCGCCCGGTCTCGAACGCGATCAGCGCGCGGACCTGCGGCGGCGCCGATGCCTGGGCCAGGTCCTCCTCGGTGCAGCCGTAGTCGGCCATGTCGCGGACGGGCAGGTAGATCCGGCCGGCCCGCAGGTCCTCGGCCACATCCTGCCAGTGCTCGGCGAGCTGCAGCGCGGTGCAGATGGAGTCGGACAGCTCGCCGCGGCGCTCAGAGAAGCAGCCGAAGACGTGCAGCACGATCCTGCCCACCGGGTTGGCCGACAGGCGGCAGTAGCCCAGCAGCTCCTCGAACGTCTGGTAACGGCTGACCACCTGGTCCTGCCGGTTCGCCTGGATCAGGTCGGCGAACGGCTGCATCGGGATCCGGCAGTCGGCCACGGCGGGGGCGAGCGCGCGCACCACCTCGGTCTCCGGGCCTGGCCCGGCTGCGGCAGCGCCGCTCCCAGCGCCGGCCGCACTTCCCCCAGCACCGCCGGCCGCACCGCCCCCGCCAACGGCCGCACTGCGCCCAGCACCGCCGGCCGCACTTCCCCCAGTGCCGGCCGCACTTCCCCCAGCATTACCACCGCCCCTACTGCCAGCGCTGGCGTAGAGGCGGCGGAGGTCGGCCTCGAGCTCATCGAGCAGGCCTGCCCGCTGCCCGGGCGGGGCCCGGTCGCCGATGTCGTCGGTCGTCCTCGCGAAGCGGTACACCGCCATCAGGTAGCCGCGGCGGCCGGAGGGCAGCAGCCGCAGCGCGACCGGAAAGTTCTCGCCTGACGCCCGCGCCGCCCCCGGATCCATACGGTCGACGGCCGCCGCGGGCATGGCAGGCTCCGCGCCCGCCCGCCCGCCGAGGCGCGGGCCACCGCTCACCCCGGCCCTGTCGAGTGCCACGATCTCTATTTGGGCACAGGACCCATTTGAAAAGCAAAAATGACGCGAGCGTCAGCTGACGTGCGCGTCGACTTTGCTCTCCAGTTTGCGCAAGCGGCCCAGACGTGTTATGCAGGCGAGCCCCGCCGCGATGCGCTGCAGGAAGCCCGCAGTTCAAAATCCGGCGGCCACCCCTAAACATAAGCTGACGCATATGTCATATCAGCGAAGGCTGACGTTCATGTCACATATAGCGCCCGCCTCTGGCCCGCGCGGTGCGGGCTGCCCGCCGCCAGGCAAGCAGAGCGGGGGGCACGGCCGAACACGGCCACTGAGGATCATAAGCAACAAAACGTATTATATGCCATCTACACATTTTCTCCTGACCGAGGACACGCCGGGTCAGATCCTGGCTCGTCAGGCAGCAAGGAAGCGGTTCCTCGGGCGCGAGTTCCGGGACGTCGCCGCCGCGCCGTGGCCACCACGGGGCACCCTCCGGGGCTGCCGGGCGGTGGCGTATTCGAGCCATTGCGGCGCTGGGCGGCGAGCCTTCAGCCGGTGGCGCCCGGAGCGGAAAGCTTTCCCGCCCGGTACCTGAACGGCGGTCGCGGTGAGGCGGGCACGAATAGCTGTTAATTTTGGGGGAAAAATTCGGTGGCCTGCCTGCCGCCCGGCCGGCAGGCAGGCACGCCTTTCCCGGGCCATCACGGGCACCGCCATAAGTGCTGCAGCGCGCCCCGGGTACTGCTGTTTTCCTGGATGTACCCGAAGGTAACAAATGCGGCAGCCGGGAAGGTTAACGCCGCGTAACATTGACATCATCCGCCCGCCGGCCCTGGGCCGTATCGGCCGGGGCTGCCCCGCGCCCAGGCCTGCCTATTGCGTGACGCTGAGGTTGTTGGCATGTTGTGGGAACCAAGTATTTTGGGCGCTGATCAGCGGCACCCGGCCATCCCGGTCACTCCGGTCTGGGGGACCGCATTGCCACGGGCCGCGCCAGCAGGCGAGGACGGGAGGTTCTTGGTGCTGACGGACGGCTGCGGGTAGCGCCATGGGGAGCCCGTTGCAGCCCACAGGCCCAGCCCCGGCCAGGGCCCGGAGGGTGGCGTGGCCGGTTCGCTCGGGCAGCGTCCCCCCGCTGGCCGACGGTTACAGTTCCAGGCCTGAGACAGCGCCTGGCCTGGCATCGGCTCTGGTCCCGGGCGCCTCGGTGGCTCTCGTGCCCGCCAGGGATGCCAGCCAGGCCGGAGAAGGATCGCCGGATTGGCGTGGATCATGCGGCAAGACACAGCTCGCGGTTTATACTGCTGAATCGCTCTGGCGCTCCAGCGGGGTTGAGCTGCTGGTCTGGCTGGTTGCCGCAAGCCGTGCGTCCATCCTGTCCGGCCTGGTGGAGGCGGCAGCGGCGACCGCGTCCGATCACGTGGGCGATGCAGAGTCGGTCGCGGCCAGCTTCCTCGAGTGGCTCAGCGGGATCAGCCGCCCGTGGCTCGTCGTGCTGGACGACCTGCGGGACGCGAAGGACATCGCTGGGCTCTGGCCAGCAGGGCCAGCCGGCCGGGTGCTGGTCACCACGGCGGACCCCGCGACCGTCTCGGGCATGCCCGGGACGGTCGTCCTCTCGGTGCCGGAGTTCAGTACCCGCGAGGCCCTGAGCTACCTGATGGGCCGCCTGACCGCGGATCCGGACCAGCGCCTCGGGGCGATAGACCTCGTGGCGGACCTCGGCTGCGAGCCTCCGGCGCTGGCCCAGGCGAGCGCCATGATCGCGAGTTCCCGCCTGACCTGCCGGGATTACCGCGGCTACTTCGAGCAGCGGCGGGCCCAGCTTGCCGGAACGGCCGACGGCGCGCCGTTGGCGGGCGCGGTCACCTGGACGCTCTCGGTCGAGCACGCCGAGCGGCTGTCACCGGGCGGCGGCGCGCAGTACCTGCTGGCCCTCGCGGCGCTCCTGGACGGCCACGCCATTCCCAGCGCGGTGTTCACCACCTTGGCCGTGTGCGAGTACCTCGGGGAAGGCGGGAGCGGCCCGCCCGTGGACCCGAATGTCGCCTGGGGCGCGCTGCTCGGCCTGGAACGGGCCGGCTTGGTGAGCATAGACTCCGGCAGCACGCCGCCGACGGCCCGGATGACCCCGACGGTCCAGGCGGCGATCCGGGGAGCGACCACCAAGGCGGTGTTCGACCGGGCCGCCAGGGCAGCCGCGGACGCCCTGCTCGAGGTGTGGCCCGACAACGAGCCACAGCCGTCGATCGCGGCGGACCTGCGGTCCTGCGCTGTCGGCCTGCAGCAGGTGGCCGGCGACGTCCTGTGGGAGGGAGGCCGTTGCCACCCGCTGCTCGTGCGGGCCGGGCGGAGCATGGACGCCGCACGCCTGACCGGGCCCGCGGTCGCCTACTGGCGGGACCTGGCCCAGGCAAGCGACCGGATCGCCGGGCCTGGCAGCCCGGACACCCTGATGGCGGGCAGCCTTCTGGCGGGAGCCCTGCTCGCGGCAGGGCAGGCGGCTGAGGCGGTCGCGTGGGCTCAGTGGGTCCTGGCCGGCCGCACCCGGGTGCTGGGACCAGACGACCCCGACACCATCGCCGCGCGGACAGCGCTTGGCCGTGCCTTCGCGGCCTCGGGCCAGCCGGACGCCGCCATCCCGGTCCTTGAGGGGGCCGTCGAGGACTACGAGCGGGTAAGCGGTGCCGACCACCTCGATACCCTCGCCGCGCGGGAGGAACTCGCCGCCGCGTGCCGTGCCGCGGGAAAGCCCGGCGACGCGATCGACCTGTACCGCCGCACGCTCGCCGACCACGAGCGGATCCAGGGACCGCGGCATCCCGACACCATGACCACGCGCCAGCGGCTGGCCGACACGTACCTGGCCGACGGCCGGGTCAAGGACGCCATCTCTCAGCTCAAACGGGTCCTCACCGACCGGGAGCGGGTCCTCGGCCCCGACCACCTGGACACGATCGTGGCCCGGGGCAGCCTCGCCACCGCGTACCACTCCGCGGGCAAGATGGCCTCGGCGCTGGATCTCTACGAGCAGGCATGCGAGGGCTACGCGCGAGTGCTCGGCCCCGATGACCTGGAGACCCTCGAGCGCCGCGCGGACCTGGCGAACGCGTATTACAAGGCCGGCCGGCTGACCGACGCGGCAAGGCTGCTCCGCGACGTCCTTGAGCGCTGCGAGCGGGTCCTGCCTTCCGATGACTCCCTGACGCGCAGCGTCAGAGAGAGCCTGTCGAACATCACCGGGGAGCGGCGGGGCTGACGGGAGCCGGTACGCTGCCCCGGGGCGGCGGCCAGGTCCGGAGGTTGCGATGTCGGCTGTTGCCAGGGAAACGGCGGGCAGCGTGCTCCCTGCGGTCACGCGGCGCTGGCAGGCCATCGACCCGCTGCTGCCCCTGCCGTCGGCGCCGGAGACCGATTGCGGTGCCCGGCTCGTGGTCACAGGTCCCGGCGGGCAGCCGGCGGCGGTGGGCGTCTGCGAGCACTGGGAGGGCGGGCCCGAAGAGCTTGACCTGGCCTGGGGCGCGGCGCGCCGATTCCAGCTGACCCCCTGGACGGCAGGCCCGGACACGGGGGGCGCGCTGGACCAGCTGCTCTCCGTGTGGCGCGATCATCTGGCCGGACTGCCGGGCGCCGGGGAAGAGGACACGGCCGCCGTCGTGACGTGGCCCTGCCGCGACATCGGCGGCGTCGCGGCGCTGGTACGCCACGGGCTGGCACCGTTTGCGGTGGTTGCGGCGCGTATGACGGGGAGCCAGGATCATGGCGGCGCGCCTTCGGCAACGGGCGCCCGGGACGCGGATGCCGCTGCCGGCACCCCGCGTGAGGGCCTGCGGATCAGGCGAGCCGGTCCAGCGGACATCGAGACGGTGGTCCGCCTGGGGATCGAGGTGATCCGGTTCGACGCGCACTTCGCTGATGTGATCGACCGGCCGGGCACGGCAGCGGCGCTGCGCCGGGAAGCCGCCGCGCTGCTGGCCGGCCCCGAGTGCTGGACGTGGCTGGCCGAGCGTGACGGCAACGCGATCGGTATGGTGGCAGCCCAGCGGCCGGAGCACGCGGGGTGGATCGCGCCGATGGTGCGCCTTGCGCCGGCCGCCTACCTCATGTTCGGGTTTGTGCTGCCCACCGAGCGCGCCGACGGCATCGGCTCCGCACTTGCCGCGCGGCTGCACCGCGACATCGAGGCCGCTGGGGTCGCCGTCACGCTGCTGCACTACGAGCAGACCAACCCGCTGTCCGTGCCGTTCTGGAGCCGGCAGGGGTACCGGCCGCTCTGGACGTCCTGGGAGGCCAAGCCGGCGGGCACTCTCCGCTGAGCGCGGTTGGTTCTTGCATTTCTCCCTGGTCGGGCTGGCGATCGCCGGCCTCGTGGCCGTGCTCGCCCACCATCACGGCCCCTACCCGGTCACCAGAGGCTTGGTTCAGCCTGAGCGGGATCGACGGCAAGGGCAGCGCAGCGCCGGCCGTGCGGCGCCGGACCCGCCTGGCCGATTGAGCCCCCATCAGGCCGGGCCGCCTGCCACAGCGCGGCGCCGACGCCGGGCAGCGCTGGCACTGGGGTTCCGGGCGAGGCCCGCGGGCAGCGCCGGTGACCCCGAGACCGCGGTGAGCAGGGCAGTTGCCGCGATGCTGCCGGTGCCAGGGCGGTGCGAGGCCGTGGGCTGAGGGCAGGCTGGCCGCTTTCCGCGCGGCGCTCGCCTGCGTTCCGGCGTGCCTTTGCCCTAAGCGAAGGTTGCCCGGCATGTTGCGGGAAAACAGCCATTTTTGGAAGCTGATCCGTCGGCGCGCTGTGCTGGGGCCGTAGGGTTGTGGCCTGCGCCAGGCGGGCATGGCAGGAGGTTCCGGTGCTAACGGACGTTCACAGGTAGCGCAGTGGACAGCCGGGTGCAGGCCGCAGGGCCGGCTGGGCCCCGTCGCGGAGGGCCGGTGGCCTGGCCAGTCCGCTGCGGCGCGGTGCCGGCACTGGTGGATGGCTTCAGCGCCAGGCCGGAGACGTCACCGGGCCTCCCCGCGGCGCTGGCCCCCGGCGGGACCGTGGCGCTGGTGCCCAGTCGTGGGCCGGCGGAGGCCAAGACCGGATCGCAGGATAGCGGGTGCGGCAAGACGCAGCTTGCGGTGTACGCGGCCGAGTCGCTGTGGCGATCCGGCGGGGTCGACCTGCTGGTATGGGTGGTCGCCACCAGCCGGGCCTCGATCCTGTCCGGCCTGGCCGCGGCCGCGGCCGCGACCGGGTCCGGCCACGTCGGCGACGCAGAGTGGGTCGCGGCCAGATTCATCGAATGGCTCGGCCAGACGAGCCGTCCCTGGCTCGTCGTGCTGGACGACCTGCGCAACCCGGTCGATCTGGACGGCCTGTGGCCAGCCGGGCCGGCCGGCCGGGTCCTGGTCACCACACCGGACCCGCAGACCATCCCCGGGGCCGTGCCGCTGCCGGTCCCCGCGTTCAGCACCCGGGAGGCCCTCAGCTACCTCATGGGACGCCTCACCGTAGACCCAGACCAGCGCCTCGGCGCCATCGACCTCGTCGCCGATCTCGGCTGCGAGCCCCAGGCACTCGCCCAGGCCAGCGCCGTCATCGCGCGCTCCGGCCTGTCCTGCCGCGACTACCGGGACTACTACGCGCAGCGGGCCCAGCTGGCGGAGGCGGGGGGCGGTCAGCGGTCGGCAACGGCCGTTACCTGGACGCTGTCGGTCGAGCACGCCGAGCGGCTGGCCCCCGGCGGCAGCGTCCAGCACCTGCTGGCTCTCGCGTCGCTGCTGGATGGCCACGGGGTGCCCGGGACGGTGTTCACCACGGCGGCCGTCTGCCAGTACCTGGCCGGCGAGGGTGCAGGCCGCGCCGTGGACCCGAACGTCGCCTGGGGCGCGCTGCTCGGCCTGGAACGGGCCGGCCTGCTGAGCGTCGACGCGGCCAGCACGCCGCCAACGATCCGGATGACCTCGACCGTCCAGGCCGCGGTTCGCGCGGCTACGCCGACAGCGCTGCTCGATCAGGTGGCGAGGGCGGCCGCGGACGCGCTGCTCGAGGTGTGGCCGGCCGAGGAGCCACAGCCGTGGCAGGCCACGGAGCTGCGGTCGTGCACGGCCAGCCTCCTGCAGGCCGCCGGCGACCTGCTGTGGGCCGGCGGCTGTCACCCGCTGCTGGTGCGGGCCGGGCAGAGCATGGACAGCGCGCGCCTGACCAGGCCCGCTGTCGCCTACTGGCGAGAGCTTGCGGCCGCCAGCGACCGGCTCGGCGGCCCCTGCAGCCGCGTCACGCTCACGGTCGGCAGCCACCTGGCCGGCGCGCTGCTGACCGCCGGGCAGGCTGCGGAAGCCGTCGCGTGGGCGCAGCGGGTCCTGGCCGGCCGCGCCCGGGTGCTCGGGCCCGACGACCCGGGCACGATTGCTGCCCGGATCGCGCTCGGCCGCGCCTTAATGGCGGCCGGCCAGTCCGACGCCGCGGCCAAGGTGCTGGAGGCGGCCGCCGCCGACTGCGAGCGCGTGCTCGGCGCCGACCACCCTGACACGCTCAGCGCACAGGAGGAGCTTGCGGGCGCGTGCCTCGGCGCGGGAAAGCCCGAGGACGCGATCCAGCTCTACCAGCACACCCTGGCCGGCCGGGAGCGGATCCAGGGCCCGCGGCATCCCGACACCATGACCACCCGCCAGCGGCTGGCCGACACGTATCTGGCCGAAGGCCGGGTCAAGGACGCCATCTCGCAGCTCAAGCGGGTGCTCGGCGACCGTGAGCGGATCCTCGGCCGCGATCACCTGGACACGATCATGGCCCGGGGCAGCCTCGCCGCCGCTCACCACTCGGCCGGCCGGATGGCCCCCGCACTGCAGCTGTACGAGCAGGCCTGCCAGGGCTACGCGCGGGTTGTCGGTGCCGACGACCCGCAGACCCTTCTCAGCCAGGCAAACCTGGCGCACGCCTTGTACAAGGCAGGCCGGCTGAGCGACGCGGCGACGCTGCTCCGCGACACCCTTGACCGCTGCGCCCGGGTCCTGCCACCGGAGGACCCGCTGACGCAGACCCTGCGGGAGAGCCTGGCGAATATCGCAGACGGGTAGTGCCGCACCCGTCAGCCGGGCCCCGTCTCCTCGTTGACGTACACCGTCCCTTCCCAGCCGCTGAAGATGAACACCGATATCAGCAGGCCGGCCGCGAGGCTGCCCTTGCCGCCGATTCCGGGCAGGGGATCGTGTACTCCACCGCGGCCATGGCGACCTGGGTGCGTGCGGTGATGCGGATGCCGACGATCGCGATCACGAGCATGGCGGCGGACACACCGGTCGCGATGCCGACATCAGCCCAGGCGGTGCCGGAGCTCGAGGTGAAGACCGCGAGGACCGACGGGCCGATCACCTCGACGCCGGCCACGGCGCCGATGACGTAGCCCGTGATCATCAGTCATCCGGTCATGAAGCCGAGGTAGGGGTTGATGGAGCGGCCGGCCCACTCGAACGACGCGCCGCAGTTGACGTTCCACATGTTCAGCCGGCGGTACGCGTTGGCGATGACAAGCATGGGAATGCCGGTCGGATGATGCTCGGCACGCTGCCGCAGGCCGTCGCCGCGGCGATGGACGCTAAGGTCAGTGCGCGTGTGCGGATAAAGGAGCGCATGCCGTTGCGCGCCCAGGATCGGACAGCGCCTGCTGCGCTGCAGGCCATGGCGGAGGGCAGCCATCGGGCGGCGGCCGCCAGCGGCCGCCGGGGCTGCCAGCCGACGGGACCCTCTGGGATCATAGTGACTACCTTGCGACAGTGCGGGCGAAGCCTCCCAGCAAGCGACAGGCCATTTTGGTTGGTTGCCAAACACTCCATCGCGCATCCGAATCCCTGGCGCACGCGGCCGTTCATGATTCGCCGAAAGGGTGCCTTCTGACGGACTTCTGCTCACCGGGCGAAGGAATCTGTGCCCATGTGACGTCCCCGCGGGATCTGGCAGATGCCGAGTGATCAGAATTGAACATAAATGTGCAGACGGTCATGTACTGTACCGATGGGAAGCTATTCACCCCACCGCGGGGAGTGACGTTGACTCGGTCGCCTTGCGACCCGCGGCGGGGGCAAGCTGGCCCAGCCGAGAGCCTGGCCGTGCCCGCATACCGAGTCCCAGCAGCACGAACGTCCGCCTGCCGGCGGCCCGGAACGCCTGATCCGGACCTGGGAGTTACCGCATGGGCGCGCACATGTTGCCCGGCCGCGAGCGGTGGCGCGCAACGCGCCGCTCGATCCGGTTCACCGTATCGGTGATCGTGGCGATCCCCGTCCTTGCCGGCGCCGCGATGTGGGGATTTGCGGGCGCCACCATCAGCGACGCGATCGCCAGGCACGGCCAGATGGCCCAGCACGGCACGGTGCTGATCAGCATCGCGCTCGCCGACGCGGCCGGCCTCCTTGCTGTCCTCGTCGCGGCCGTTGCCATGGGCTGGTTCGCCCGTCGCCTCTTCCACGAAGTCTCCAGCATCGAAGTGACCGCCCGGCGCTTCGCCGACCAGCAGTTCCCGCAGCTGGTGGAGCGGCTGCGGCGCGGTGATCAGGTCGACCTGGACGGCGAGCTTCCCGCGGCAGCCCCGGCGAAGACCACCGAGGTTGCCCGCGCCGCGGCGGCCGTTGCCAGCATCCAGCGCACCGCGATGACCGCGGCCGCCACCGAGACCAGCCTGCGCACCGGCATCAGCCAGGTCTTTGTCAGCCTGGCGCGCCGGAGCCAGTCGCTGCTGCAGCGGCAGCTCCGGCTGCTCGACGACCTGGAAAGCAAGGCCGCCCATCCCGCCGCGCTGGCGGACCTGTTCCCGCTCGACCACCTGACGACGCGGATGCGCCGTCATGCCGAGGGCTTGATCATCCTTTCCGGCTCCGTGCCAGGGCGGGGATGGAGCAGCCCGGTGCCGGTCATCGACGTCATCCGCGGCGCCATCGCCGAGGTGGAGGACTACAAGCGCGTCGCCGTCGTCACCAGCTCCGAGGACACGGTGTCGGGCTCCGCCGTGGCGGACATGATTCACCTGCTGGCCGAGCTCATAGAGAACGCGACCCTGTTCTCCCCGTCAGGCACGCGCGTGGACGTCAGGGCCGACCGGGTGGGCAATGGCTTTGCCTTCGAGATCGAGGACCGCGGCCTGGGCATCAAGCCCGACGAGCTGGACGCGATCAACGAGCGGCTGGGCAGCCCGGCGGACTTCGATCTTGCCAACGCCGACCAGCTGGGCCTGTTCGTGGTCGGCAAGCTGGCCGCCAGGCACGGGATCCGCGTCTTCCTGCGCCACTCCCCCTACGGCGGGATCACGGCGATCGTGCTGCTGCCCCACAGCATGATCACGCCGTCGGCCGAGGCGCCCGCGCAGTCGGCGGGTGGTGACACGCCGGCAGCACGCGACCGGGGCCTGCAGCTCGCGCTCACCGGCCGGCCGGTGCGGCCAGGTCCAGGGGCCGCGGGCACCGCTGCCGATCACAAGGGCCTCCCGGAGCTGCCAGCCCGCGGCGCGGCCGCCCTTGCCCGCCCGCCAGACACCGACGCCGACAGCGGCCAGCCGCACGCCGCCG
>JASHPR010000597.1 GCA_030038015.1 Streptosporangiaceae bacterium | reverse complement strand
GGGGCGGGGACGCCGGCCGGGGCGGGGCGAGGCGGTCAGGCGGGGCGGGGCGGGGACGCCGGCCGGGGCGGGGATGCCGGGCGAGGGGGGATCCTGCGCAGCGGGACACAGGCGAAGAGCAGGGTCAGGGCCAGCCCGGCCACCATGAACCCCCACCAGCCCCAGGGGCTCCGCCAGGGGGACTGCGACCCGAAGGTGACCGCCACCGCGAGCGCGGACGTCGCGAGCAGCCGTGGCCAGTTCCTGCCTGCGGCGATGAGCGCGACCGCCAGGCTCGGCCATAGGTAGTAGGCCACCATCACGGGCTCGAACACCGAGCGGAGCGCCAGGGCCACCGCCGCCCACCAGAGCAGCTCCCGGAGGGTTGCCCGGCTCCAGCTGGCCCCGTCCCGCGCCGCGCCCAGCCGGTGCCCGACGATCGGCGCGCACCCGCAGGCAGCCAGGATGGCCAGGGCCCTGGCAGGCCCCCCGGCGACCGCTCCGCTCGCCATGTGCGGCGCGAGAGGAAGCCACGGCGTCGGGTGATCGACGGTCGGCCAGTTGGGCTGGCTGGTCACTGCCTGGTAGGTCGCGCTCCAGTTCGCCGCGGCCGCGGCACCGAGCAGCACCCCGGCGGGGGCGGCCGCCCTGGCGAGGAAGCCGACCAGGCGCCGAGGCTGCACCACAGCCAGCATGACCGGCAGCGCCAGCAGGACGAGGGGCTGCACGGCGACCGCCGCTCCGGTCAGCCACGCCGATCGCGCGGGCTTTGCGCTGGACAGCGCCAGGATGGCGTAGAGCGCCAGGCCCAGCGCCACGGCATCCTCGGGGTGCCCCCATTCCACCGACACGTTCCACAGCGCGACCGCGCTCGCGACCGCGAGGAGAGCGCGCTTGGGCCGGCTTACGCGCAGCCGCTCGGCGAGTGCGTCAGCGGCGAAGAGCGCCACGGACGAGATAGCGATCATGTAAGGCCCGGCGACCAGCCAGACGGCGGGGTGTGCGTTGTGCGGGCCCGGATGCTGCAGCGAGAGCCCGGCGGCGTCGGCGATCGCCACCGCCGGGACGAGGATCACCGCCGCGCCGGGGAACGTGACCAGGCCGGTGGGCTGCGTGTACAGGCCGGCCAGGTCAAGGTGCGCCAGGCGCTGCGCCGCGACCAGCGTCCCCCACAGGTCGTCCGGCAGCGTCCAGCCGCTCTTCCCGAACAGGTGCGGCCCGATCAGGGTGGTCGATATCATCCCGATCACGATCAGGGCGGCCGTGGCCAGCAGCGGGAACAGCCTCCTGAGCGGCCGCGGCGGGGGCGGGGACGCAGCCGGCACGGCCGGCGGAGACGCAGCAGGCGGGGACGCAGCCGGCACGGCCGGAGCAGACGCAGCAGGCGCGGACGTAACCGGCGGGGACGCAACAGGCGGGGACGCAGCCGGCACGGCCGGCGGAGACGCAGCCGGCTCGCTCACGCTGCGCTCCCGCCCAACCTGGGCGCGCACTTCGTAGCGGCGACCGCGACGGCGCTCAACGCGATGGTGAGCGTCACGATGGCGGCCAGCAGCCAGGCCGTGCCCGCCACGGTGCGCAGCTTCGTCCACTCCGCGTGCAGGGCATCCCGCAAGCCCGCCCACCATCCGGGCCAGGCGCTGAGCAACCCAACCGGTGCGGGGTGCGGCCGTTGGCGCGTGTCTGCCCGCGCCGCAGCCGGGGCGTGGCTCATGCGTCCCTCCGGCGGAGCAGGAAGAGGGCCAGGCCCATTGCGAGCACGGCGTAGCCGCACAGTACGGCGAAACCGGCCCACGGCGCCAGCGGGTAGCAGTCCGGGGGCAGGTAGGAGTTCGCGACCTGCGGGTACACCGGGCTGCTCTGCTGGATGGCGAAGCCGGCGGCCGGGGTGAGCCGCAGCAGCCACTCGCCTGCGCCGGACGGCAATACCCCCGGGATCACGCCGAGGATGTACATGAGCACGACTCCCACGATGACCGCGGTGATCGCGGCGGCGCTGCGCCGCAGGATCGTGCCGACGGCGAGGGCGATGACCGCGCCGACCGCCAGGATCGCTGCAGTGCCCACCACCACCCGCACCGCGGTCAGCCAGGACACCGGCGGGATGTACAGGCCCTGGTCGTGGGAAAGCTGCACGCCGGCCGGCACCGCGATGGCCGCGGTAACCAGCCCCATCACGAACGTGACCAGGCCGATCACGACGGCCTTGGCCGCCAGCACCCGGCCCCGGCGAGGGCTCGCGGCCAGCGTGATCCGGATCAGGCCGCGCCGGTACTCGGCCGTGATGAACGTCGTCGCAACCACGATCACCGCGATCAGCCCGGCGAACGTGCCGACCAGGTGCTCCTCGATGGTGCCTGTCCCCCCTGAGCCCGACCCGGGGCCGGTCACCAGCGAAGCGATGTCGCCGGAGCCGGTCACCGTGAACGTGCCACCGGCCTGCTGGAAGCCCTCACCACTCTGGCTGTTCGGCCCGAAGCCGACGGGTTCAGCCGGGTGCTGGGCAAGCTGGGCCTGCGTAACCGGACGCAGGCGGTCGTGACGGCCTACGAGTCGGGGCTGGTCGTGCCCCGCTCCCGTGAGCCAGGCTAGCGGGCTTGGTCAAACGCGACGCCGCTGGGCATGCATCCCGAGGGCACGCTTCACCGCCTGCCGGCCTCGCCATGCTGGCCAGCCAGGTGGACCTGATCCTGGATTCCTCGGCCTCGGTGCTGGCTAGCCGTCCGGCCCGAGCAGGGCGAGGGCGCGCTCCGGCACCGGGACGCTGTTCTCGGCTGCCACCTGGGCGGTCAGCAGCGTGCCGGTGTGCCGGAGGTGGTATGCCACGGCTGCGGCTGCGGCGTCCGGATCCCGCGCCGACACCGCCGCCAGGATCGGCTCATGCTCCCGGGCGATGTCGGCCAGCGACCGGGAGCGGTCAGCCGTTGACGCCCCCGTGGCCAGCAGGCGGTCCCGCAGCCCGGCCACGACGAGGACCAGCGTGCGGTTCTGGCCAGCGTTCAGCACCAGCTCGTGGAAGCCGCGGTCCAGCCGGGCCACGGACGGCTCGTCGCCAGCGGCGGCGGCGGCGTGCATCGCGTCGAGCTGTGCCCTCAGCCGTGCGGCCAGTTGCGGGGTCGCGCGGGACGCCGCCTGCCGTGCCGCGGGGACCTCCAGGAGCAGGCGGAGCTGGAACACCTCGGCGATATGCTCCGGGCTCCGCTGCATCACCCGGAAGCCGCGGTTGCGCTCGAGCCGCACCATGCCGGCGTCGGCGAGCACGAGCAGGGCCTCGCGAACGGGTGTCCGGGACACCCCGAGCTGCCCGGCTATCTCGTTCGCCGAGTGCAGCTCGCCGGCGCGCAGCGCGCCGCTGTTGATCGCGTCGCGCAGCGCCTCGCCCACCCGCTCGGTGAGGCTGTCCCTGGCCACGATCGGCTGCATGCGTCAGCCGGCGCTGCCAGCATCCCCGCCCGCGGCGCCCTGGCCCTGCCGGTGATCCCCGGTCAGCAGCTCGGCCAGGTGCAGTGCGCGCCGCCCGGCGAGCTGGCTGATCTGGGTGCGGCAGGAGAACCCGTCGGCGACGATCACCGCGCGCTCACCCCCCGCCGTGATCGCGGGCAGCAGGTCGTTGGCGGCGACCGCGGCGGACAGCTCGAAGTGACCGCGCTCGGCGCCGAAGTTGCCGGCCAGCCCGCAGCAGCCGCCGACCTCCGTGACCGTCGCCCCGGCCCGCTCCAGCAGGTCGCGGTCGGCCTGCCAGCCGAGCACGGCCCGGTGATGACAGTGCGGCTGCGCCACGACCCGCAGCCCGCTCAGGTCGGGCGGGTTCCAGCCTGGCTGGCCGCCGAGGAACTCCGCGAGCGTGCGGACGGCAGCGGCGACGGCCCTGACCTGCGGGGTGTCGCCGAGCAGTGACCGCGCGTCGCCGCGGAGCACCGCGGTGCAGGACGGCTCGAGCCCGATGATGGGCGTCCCGGCGGCAGCGGGCCCGGCAAGAGCGCCGACCGACCGGCGGAGGATGCGCCGCGCGCTGTCGAGCTGGCCGGTGGAGATCCAGGTGAGGCCGCAGCACAGCTGCTGGCGGGGGACGCGGATCGCGTACCCGGCGTCCTCGAGCAGTGCTGCCGCGCGCTCGCCGGCCTGCGGGGCGAAGTAGTTGGTGAACGTGTCGGCCCACAGCAGCACCGGGCTGCCGGAGCCCGCGCTGCCCCCGCCGATCCGCTGCCGCAGCGTCACCGGGGCGAACTCCGGCAGGTCGCGGCGCGCGTCGATGCCTGCCAGGCGCTTGCCGGCCCGGCCCAGGCCAGGGGCGTGCATGGCCCGGTTGGCCACCCGGGGCGCGGCCGAGGCCAGCCGGGCCCAGCGGGGCAGCCAGCCGAGCGCGTAGTGGGCGGCGGGGCGCGGCCGGTGCCGGTACGCCTGGTACAGCGCCTCGGCCTTGTAGCTGGCCATGTCCACGCCGGCGGGGCAGTCGGACGCGCAGCCCTTGCAGGCGAGGCAGAGATCCAGCGACTCCCGGAGCTCCGGGGCGCGCCAGTTCCGCACCAGCCCGCCGTTGGCCAGTTCCTGCAGCACGCGGGCGCGGCCCCGGGTGGAGTCCTTCTCATCGCGGGTGGCCCGGTACGAGGGGCACATCACGCTCCCGGCCGGGGCGGCCGCGGCCACGCACCGGCCGATGCCCGTGCACCGGTGCACGGCGCTGGTCAGGTCGCCGCCGTCGTCCGGGTAGCCGAAGCCGAGGCCGTCGCGCAGGGGTCTGGCCTGCACCTGCCGGAGCCCGTCGTCGAGCGGCACTGGCGTGACGATCAGGCCTGGGTTCAGCACGCCGTCGGGGTCGAAGGCGTTTTTCATGGCGGCGAACGCCGACAGCGCGGCGGGCGAGTACATCAGCGGCAGCAGCTCGCTGCGGGCGCGGCCGTCACCGTGCTCCCCCGACATCGACCCGCCGTGCTCGGCGACCAGCTGCGCCGCGCTGGTGATGAAGTCGCGGTAGGCGGCGCGCCCGCCCGGCGCGCGGAGCGGGAAGTCGATCCGGACGTGCACGCAGCCGTCGCCGAAGTGCCCGTAGGGTGCGCCGCGCAGCCCGTGGGCGGCCATCAGTTCCTCGAAGGCCCGCAGGTAGGCGCCGAGCCGCCCCGGAGGTACCGCCGCGTCCTCCCACCCAGCGTGCGCGGGGTGCACCGGGTCGGCCTGGACGACCAGGCCGGCCCCGTCCTCGCGGATCCGCCACAGCGCGGCCGCCTCGGCCTGGCTGGTGACCACCCGGGCAGCCAGGGCCTGCGCGCTCGCGATCACCTCACGCGCCCGCGCGGCCGCCTCCTCCGGTGACCCGCCGGCCACCTCGGCGAAGATCCAGCCGCCACCCCGGGGCAGCTCGGGCACGGCGGCGCCCATCCGGCGCGCGGCGATGTCGGTGATCCGGGCGTCCAAGCCCTCCATGGCCACCGGCTGCAGCGGCAGCAGACCGGGCACGGCATCGGCCGCCGCCGCCATGTCCGGATACCCCAGGACCACCAGCACGGTGGCGGGCGGCACCTGGACCAGCCGCAGCGTCGCGGTGGTGATCAGGCCGCAGGTTCCTTCGGTGCCGGTCAATGCGGCCGGCACGTTGAAGCCGCGCTCCGGCAGCAGGTGCTCCAGCGAGTAGCCGGACACCTGCCGGGAGAACCGCCCGAACTCGGTGCGGAGCACGGCCAGGTTGCCGGACGCCAGCTGCCGCAGCGCCGCGAGCAGCGCGGCGGAGCCCTCCAGCGCGCCGGGCGCGGCGCGCACCTGCTCACCTGTCCCGGCGAGCAGGCCGAGTTCCAGGACGTTGTCGGCGGTGCGGCCGTACCGCATCGCCCGGGTGCCGCAAGAATTGTTGCCGATCATGCCGCCGACCGTGCACCGGCTGTGCGACGAGGGATCGGGCCCGACCCGCAGGCCGTGCCCGGCCGCGGCGCGCTGCAGGTCGTCGAGCACTACCCCGGGCTCGACGACGGCCGTCGCCGATTCCGGGTCGATGCCGTGGATCCGGTTGAGATGGCGCAAGCAGTCCAGGACCACGCCCGCCCCGACGGCGTTCCCCGCGATCGAGGTCCCGGCGCCGCGCGCCGTCAGCGGCACCCCCAGTGACCGGCATGCCGCCAGCACTGCGGCGACCTCGTCGGCCGACCGCGGATAGACCACCGCCTGCGGCAGGACCCGGTACAGCGAGGCGTCGGTCGAGTATTCGGCGCGGCGCCGGGATGAGTAATCCACGTCGCGGACCCCGGCCGCGGCCAGCGCGGACGCAAGCTCGGCGCTCGCCGCGCCACGGGCCTGGCTTGGAGAGAAACCGGATGCCACGCTCATTTGTAGCATGTTACATGCTACTCTTCGCGGGGCCGCGGACGGGCGGGCGGCGCGTGGCGCTCCGACGGGCTGGCGGCCAGTTCGGCCGGGCGGCCAGTACCCGCGGCAGGGCGGCCAGTACCCGCGGCCGGGCGGCCGAGCTGGCCGCCCGTTCCATGATCGTGGTGGATTCGCGACGAATACGGTCACCAATCAACCACGATCATGAAAACCAGCTGTCAGATGCGGATTACGGACAAGCTGCAGGGGCCGGAACGTCGGGACGGGTTGCCCGGAAAGGCATTTAGGCTGCACGGCCAGGAGCTGGCGGCGCGAGCGGGCCGGGCCGTGCCTGGACCTAGCCAGCGGCGCGATCGGGGGGCAGCCGGAATCCCGGCGCGCCACGGCTGCCCTTGCCTCTGCCCCGCTGACCGTCGTGCGGCCCCGCTCGACCGCGGCCGCCCCGCCGTCCGGCCCGGGCGAGCCGCTGATCACGCTCGCAAGCCGCTGACCACCCTCGCAAGCCGCTGACCACCCTCGCAAGCCGCCGCTGACCACCCTCGCAAGCCGCCGCCGCTGGCCACCCTCGCGAGCCGCCGCTGACCACGCTCGCGAGCCGCCGCTGGCCACGCTCGCGCCCGGGCCAGAGCCCACCGGGCATACCACGATCTGGCAGGCCCGCGCCCGGCGCCGAACCACAGTTCGGCCTGGCCCATCCTCTTGGCGCCACGTGTTCAAGCCCGCCCGCCGGCAAGCGGCTTCGCCAGCACGGCGAAGCTCAGGTCCGGCCGTTTCGGGATCCCGGCCCGCTCGTCGCCGTACGGAAACGGCCTGGCCTGGCCCGTGCGGCGGTAACCCCGCCGCTCGTACCAGCCGATCAGGTCCTGGCGCTGCACCAGCACGCTCATCACCATGGTGGCGGCACCCCACTCGTCCCGGGCCAGGCGCTCGGCCTCGGCCAGGATCTCGCCGCCCCGGCCCTGGCCCTGGCCGCCGGGCCGCACCGCGAACATGCCGAAGTACGCCTCGCCCCCGGGGCGCCGCTCGAGCTGGCAGCAGCCCATCAGGGTCCCGCCCTCCTCGGCCAGCAGCATCATGCTGCCACCCCCGTCCAGCACGGCCGACACCGCCTCGGCGTCCGTGCGCTGGCCGTCGAGCAGGTGCGCCTCGCTCGTCCAGCCCGCCAGGCTGGATTCCCCGCGATAGGCGGACTCCACGAGGGCAACGACGGACGGGACGTCAGCCGTCCCGGCGGAACGGAAGGTCAGCACCATATCTGCCATTATCGGTGGACATGCTGATGACCCAGGGGGCTGGCGTGGAAGGTACCGGCGGAAGCGTCAGGGACGCTGAGGTCACGGTCATCGGCGGCGGGGCCATCGGGTGCGCCGTGGCGTTCACCCTGTCGCGGGCCGGCTACCGCGACATCCAGGTCCTCGAACAGGGTGAGCTGGCGGGCGCCACCTCGGGCCAGGCCGCCGGCCTGGTCGGGCAGGTCCGTGCCACCAGGGACCGCTGCCTGCTCGCGATGTCCTCGGTCGCCCTGTACGCCAGGATCGAGCAGGACACCGGCTACACCGCGGACTGGCGCCAGACTGGCAGCGTGCGCATCGCGCTGACCCCGGAGCGCGTGGCCGAGTTCCGGGCGCTGGCCGCCACGGCGCGCTCGGCCGGGCTCGAGGTGGAGTTCCTCAGCGCCGCCAGGCTGGCCGAGCTGTGCCCGATGCTGGACACGGCCCCGGCCATGGCGGCGCTGTGGTGCCCCACCGACGGCTACCTGCAGCCCAACAGCCTGGTCATGGCGTACGCACGCGCAGCGCGGGACCGGGGCGTCACGTTTGCCGCGCGCACCACGGTCACCGGGCTGCGCGTCACCGGTGGCGCGGTCACAGGCGTCCGCACCGACCGGGGCGACGGCGCGACCGAGATGGTGATCAACGCGGCAGGCCCGTGGGCCGGCGCCGTGGCCCGGCTGGCCGGCCAGGACCTCCCGGTGGTGCCGGTGCGGCACGAGTACTTCGTCACCAGGGCCGTCCCGGGCTGGCACGCCGGCCTGCCCGTGCTGCGCATCCCGGACCTGCGCCTCTACGCCAGGGCGGAGGGGCCGGGGATCCTCTGCGGCGGCTGGGAAGCTGGCGCGCTGAGCCTCGACCCGGGACACGTCGGCATCGGGCAGGTGCTGGCCGTCTCGCCGGACTGGGACGTGCTTACCGGGTTCGCCGCCGACTTCGCCCTCCTCGCGCCCGCTGTCACCCAGGCCGAGGTGCGCGCGGTGTTCCGCGGCTTCCCCGCGTTCTCGCCCGACGGCCGGTTCATCGTCGGGCCGGTGCCCGGGCTGCGCGGCTTCGTGATGGCCGCGGCCTGCAATGCGCACGGGGTCTCCGGGTCGGCGGGCCTCGCCGGGCACGTGCTCGAGAGCCTGCAGCCGGACCCGTCCCCTTACGTCCGGTCCCTCAGCCCCGCGCGTTACTGCCCGCGCACCTGGGACTGGGAGTCCGCCCGCGCCCAGGCCCAGAGCATCTACGAGAACTACTACGCCGTGCACCAGCCACGGGGCTAACCGTTCAGGATGGCCCTGTTGATCGTCCGGGCGCGGCTCCTAGTCGAACCGGCGCGCGCTCGGGTAGCGCTGGGCGCCGTCGACCACGATGTTCGCGCCGCTGACCCACGAGGCACGCTCGGACAGCAGGAAGGCGACCACGTCGGCGACCTCCTCCAGACGCCCCAGGCGGCCGAACGGGAACTGTGTCGCCTCGAACTCAGCGAAGTCCTCGGGGTTGTCGCGGGCGAAGGCCTCCCAGGATCCGCCCGGGAACATGATGGAGCCGGGGCTGACCGCGTTCACGCGGATGCCCGCGGACGCCAGCTCCTGGGCGGCTGTCGCGGCGAGCTGGATCTCCGCGGCCTTGGCCGCGGCATAGGCGGTGCGCGGAGCCGGGCGCATGCCGGTGATCGATGAGATGATCACGACCGATCCGCCGCCCGCGGAGCGCAGGTGCGGCAGGCCGGCCCGGATCAGCTCCGCGGCGTGGCCCGCGTTGAGCGCGAGCGTCGCGGCGAACTCGCCAGGGCCGGAACTGGTGAGGTTGCCGCTGCCGACGGTGCCGCCGGCGTTGGCCACCAGGTGGTCCAGCCCGCCGAGCGAGGACGCGATCTCGTCGACCGCCCGGCCCAGCGCGGCGGTGTCCGTGACGTCGGCCGCCGCGATGGCGACGGGCGCGCCGCGGACGGCCAGGCGCTCGGCAGCGGCGGCCAGGCCGGCGGTCTCCCGGGCGACCAGGCCGACCGCGGTACCCTCGGCTGCCAGCGCGCCGGCAATCGCGAGGCCGATGCCCCGGCTGCCGCCGGTGATCAGCGCGCGGCGGCCACGCAGGCCAAGATCCATGCTTGCTCCTATCGTGCGGCGCCGCTCATGCCGCGAGTGCCGTGAGCTGGCCGGATGCTCACGGCACTCGCAGCGCTGGCGGGCTCTAGCTCGCCATGACCTGCTTCTTGTCGTCCTGGGTGGTGACGTGGATGCTGCGGGGCTTGGCCGCCTCGTGCACCGGGATGGTGAGAGTGAGGACGCCGCCGCTGTAGTCGGCGGTGATGTGCTCGGCGTCCAGCGTGTCGCCGAGGAAGACCTGGCGCGTGAAGGTCCCGACGGGCCGCTCGGCGACGATCATCTCGGCGCCTTCCGCCTGCGCGGGAGGACGCTCGGCGCGGACGGTGAGCACGTTCTGCTCGACGGTCAGGTCAATGGAATCGGCCTGGACACCGGGCAGGTCGAAGTGCACGTAGAAGGTGTCGCCCTTGCGGTAGGCGTCCATGGGCATCGCCGCAGGCCGGGCGACCGTCCCGAACACGTGCTGGGTGAGCCGGTCAAGGTCCCGGAACGGGTCCGTACGGATAAGCATGGTCGAAGCCTCCTCACCTTTGTGACCTTTTCGTGATGCTGTGCTGGTCTGATGCTGTGCGGGTAGCAATGCTCCCCACGGCACCATACCCGCTGCCTATCTAACACACGCGCTTGTTATCTGACAAGATTCGACTCATATTTTCTTATCGAGCATAATGGGGTCTGGGTAACGCCAGCACAACTGGAGGAGAACGCTCATCGACGCCACGCCGCACGGCGAGCCAGTGCTGGACCTCTACGAAATGCTTGCCGTATCCCCGGAGGCCTCCGGCGAGGACATCGCCCGTGCCTACCGGCGGAAGGCCCGGGCGCTGCACCCGGATTCCCGGCAGGACGGCACGTCCGACCCCGCCCTGTTCCACGCACTGGCTGACGCCTACCGGGTGCTCAGCGACCCGGCGCGGAGGGCCGAATACGACCAGGCCCGCCGGGCCGCGTACGCCCGGCCGCGCAGGGCCG